>NZ_JBEQCS010000006.1:0-223090 GCF_046054195.1 Celerinatantimonas sediminis | reverse complement strand
GTGATTTTTGGCGAAACCATTATAACAGCCCCATTTGCTGCTTGCTTTTTATACCGCAAAGATCAACACGCTCTAGTCTAGTTTATCGCACAGAGTAGGGCTGATATTAAATAATTTGCTTGTACAGGCTAAGTTTAATTAGCTTACATCTTCGCTGATAAATGCATTAATTTCCCCAAACGAGTGAACTTGATGCGAACTTTGAGCTAAAACAATCTATTTTGGCACCGCTAGGCTAAAATAAAATCTGGTCGTGAAGATGTGTTATTTAAGAGCATAACAAACAAGATTTTCCATTCTTTTTGCTGGTTATAAACCGATGCTCTTATTATCTAATTTATATTTAAAGTTGCGGCGTTTAAATTAAATTACAAATCGTTGTAGACAATGTTAAACTTGCGCGCTTCATACCGATTACCATCATGATTAACAAATAAGTACCAACGCCCTGTTGGTCTCAGGCTGTATTGGGTCAAAAAATGATTCGTTCGTGGAAACTTAACCTAGCTGCTATGTGGCTGGGGTGCTTTTTAGTTGGCTTAAGTATGAGCCAGATATTACCTTTTTTACCGCTTTATTTACGCCAATTAGGGGTCCACGGTGAAGCCAGTCTAAGTTTATGGTCTGGGGTGGTGTTTAGTGGCTCTTTTATTGTTTCAGCTATTGTTTCACCGTTTTGGGGAAAACTTGCTGACCAAAAAGGGCGTAAACTAATGCTGCTTCGCGCATCATTAGGCATGGCTATCTTAATGACTGCTCAGGGGTTTGTTTCTGCGCCATGGCAATTAGTTGTGCTGCGCATGCTCATGGGGCTAACTTCAGGCTATATTCCTAATGCTTTTGCCTTAGCTGCTGCCGAAATGCCCAAAGAGCGCACCGGGTGGGCGCTAGGTACATTAACGACCGGACAGATTAGCGGCGTTATTTTAGGGCCAATGATAGGCGGTGCGATGGCCGATCAGATGGGATTTAGAACCGTCTTTATCGTCACTGGCGCTTTGTTATTTTGCTGTTTTTTAAGCAGTTGCTATTGGGTGCATGAGTCATTTGAAAAACCTGACAAAAATGACCGCGTGTTATCGCGTAAAGAGGTCTTTGCCAGTTTATCGTCCCCAGGGCTTGTTTTCGGTTTGTTTATCGCAACGATGATGATTCAGTTAGCGAATGCCTCGATTAACCCTATTTTGACGCTGTTTGTCGCAAAACTTAGCCCAGAGACGACTAATTTGGCGTTTATTAGCGGTATTGTGGCGGCGGTTCCTGGCGTTTCTGCGCTATTGTCAGCGCCAATGCTGGGAAAATTAGGCGATAGAATCGGCAGCGCTAGAATATTATTAGTAGCACTTGGTATTACCGCATTATTATTGATGTTGGTTTCTGTGGTGCAAAATACCTTAGAGCTTGGCATTTTACGTTTTTTGATGGGCTTTACTGATGGCGCGATGATGCCTGCGGTTCAAGCGTTGCTTGCTCAACAGGTTAATAAAAAAATATTGGGCCGAGTATTTGGTTACAACCAATCATTTTTATATTTTGGTAATGTTGCAGGTCCTTTGCTTGGCGCTAGTGTGTCAGCATTTGCCGGATTTCGCTGGGTTTTCGTGGTTTCTGCGGTACTTGTTGTGTTTAACTTAATTCAGATGAAACACTATATTCGCCAGCCACGATATGCGCATGCTTAATTGTTCAAAGAGATTCATCCGTGCTGTTTATTTTTTCTATTAATGGATGATAAAAAAGATGCTGTGTCTTTTGTAAATCAAATCCATTTTTTTGATAGAACTGGTGAGCTCTTTTTCGTTTTAATTGGCTACGCACTGTGACGGTTAACTCGTGATCAATTGCTTTTTGTTTAATAAACTCAAGCAGTTTTCTACCAGTGCCTCGGCCTCTAAATTTGTTATCTACAACCATTGCAATGATCTCCAAAGTACTGCCGCTGATGAGATCATTGCGCCAGTCACATTGTAGCCAAGCCACAATGCGCTGGTGTTGTTCGTATACCCAAACTTGCTCGCTATCTTTTAATTTGCTAAATCGCTCTTCCAGTTGGGCTAGCGTAACAGGATAGCCAAGTTGTTTACTCAGCAGTGCAACGCTTGGCAAGTCCACGGCAGTGGCTAGACGAATCATAGATACTTCCTTTGCAAAGCCCTTCATAGCAACCATAATAACCAACTATTATGACAATTGGTTATCAAAATAGGTAAATAAGCCTATTGTGAGTTGTAACTAACTTCGTCATGATGACATCAACTGTTAAATAAAACGTTAAATTAGGGCTTAGTATGAACAAAGTATGGTTAGTTGCCGGTTTAGGTTTGGTTTTATCATCAATGGCTTATGCTAATGATGCGCCAGGGCAGAATAACTCGGGCGAGCCTATTCCTGTTAATTCTCAGCAAGGCCAACATGAAAAGTCATCGATGAGTAAAAAAGCTGACCACATGGCCAAAAAGGTTGAGTATCAGGGTAAAAAACTGGCGAAAGAAGCCAAAGCTAAATACCACGAATATAAGCATGAAGCTGGCCCTAAAACTCATGAAGAGATAAGACATATTCAGGCTAAATTAAAAGAGATGGGATATGACTTAGGCCGCATTGATGGAAAAATCGGGGCTCGAACACGTGATGCAATTCGCCGTTTTCAGGCCCACCATGGCCTACCACAAACGGGTAAATTATCTCCAGAGATGCTCAAAGCCCTGTTTCATTAATAAATGCTGTATGGTTAGTTTGCCTGTTGGGCAAGATGCTCTGGCAATTTAGCCGCCATTTTATTGGCAATAATCGCGCAAACAAAAATTTGCATCGGATGATAAAGCATAATGGGTAGCAGTAGCATTCCGAGCATTGGGCTTGCGCCAAAGATAACCTTCGCCATGGGGATCCCTGCGGCGAGGGTTTTTTTCGTCCCACAGAATAAACCCGCAGCTAAATCCTCATGGTTAAAATGAAGCATTCTGGCAACAACATACAATAAGCTGATCACCACGCTAAGAATAATGGCACATAAAACAATTGATAATATTAATGTTGAGATTGCAAAGTCATGCCAGATCCCACGCAGGACTGAATCACTAAACGCGTTAAAGACAATTAATAAAATGACCCATTTATCTAATTTGCCAGTTATTTTTTTATAGCGGCTTAGCCAGTTATGCAAAATAGGGCGGGCGAGTTGGCCCAGTACCATCGGTAACAACAGCATATAGGCAATGTTTAAGATCATATGGCTAATATCCATATCGCCACCGGTGAAGCCTGTAAAGAACTGCACCATTAATGGTGTTAAAAAGATCCCTAAAATACTCGATAAAGAAGCATTAAATATTGCGCCAGGGATATTTCCACCAGCAATCGCTGTCATCGCAACGGATGATGAAATTGTGCTGGGTAAAACCAAGAGATAGCAAAATCCATAAGCCAGTGGCAGTGGCATTACGTGAGTTAACCAAGGGGATAGTAATATCCAGATCAACGGGTAAAGAACAAACGTCGCTACCTGTGTAAAAATATGCAGCGGCCAGCTACCCAGGCCTTGGCGAATGGCTGTTGGTGATAAACCAATCCCATGTAAAAAGAACACCAATCCAATCCCATACTCAGTTACGAGGTTCAGATGTAGCGGCCCTGAACTTGCGCCAACATGGGGGATTAAAACCGCTAAAATGATCATGATGACCATGCTAATTAAGAACCATTCTTTTTTTAACTTTCCAACTATGTTCATGTTGCTCTTCTCATTGCACCTAACGCTAAAATAGCGTAGAAAAGATTGTTAATGTTATCTATCGCCAATATGCAAATAAATGTCGAAAACACGCCATCATCGAGATGTCCCGCAATTTGCCACATTACCAAGGCCAGTGTATGCCAGGCCTGAACAATGGGGTGAAATGGGTAGTCAAACCGACTGGCACTTTCATCCGTGGGGACAGTTTTCCTATGCCGCAACAGGAGTGCTGACGGTACTAACGCGCTCTGCTCGCTATGTCGCGCCCCCGCAATATGCGATTTGGGTCCCTGCGCGGGTTCCCCATCAAGTGCTTTCATTGGGGCCTGCTAAAATGCGCAGTTTGTATATCGATGAAAAAGCGCTCGATCGTTTTCGTTGGCTTGAACCTCAGGTGTTAGAGGTGACTAATTTATTGCGCGAGTTAATTATGCAATTTTGTCGCCAGAGAGCCGATTGGCCATTGCATGGTCCTGAACACCGTATTGCTCAAGTATTAATTGATCAACTAAATGAGCTAAAAGCGGCGCGAATGCAACTGCCGCTGCCGGAAGATAGGCGTTTGCAAGCGCTGTGTGAGAGAGTTCAAAACAATCCCTCTGATCAAAGCACCATGGAGCAACTTGCCAGTCAGGTTGGCATTTCAGCTCGCAGTGTCAGCCGATTATTTCACCAACAAACGGGGATGAGCTTTCGTCAATGGCGTCAGCGGCTTAGAATGTTGCACGCACTTGATTGTCTTGGACAAAAAGAGAATGTCACTGAAGTTGCGCTGATGTGTGGTTATGAATCGGTTTCTGCATTCGTAGCTGCTTTTCGCGAGCAATTTGGGGTTACTCCTGGGCGTTATTTTAATCATGATCTTTAACCCGTTACCGAAGGTTTTATGGACTTGTCGCTAAAAATTTTACATACCGCCGACTGGCACTTAGGGCATCAGCTGCATGGTTATCATCGCAGCTTTGAACATCAACAGTTTTTAGACTGGTTACTCAAGCAGTTAGAGATTCAACAGATTGATGTTTTGTGTGTCAGTGGCGATGTTTTTGATAGTGCCACGCCATCGGCACAAAGCTGGCAACAACTGTATCAATTTCTCGCTGATGCCACCCGGCGTTGCCCAGGCTTGCAGGTAATTATCACAGCGGGAAATCATGACTCGCCTAGTAAAATCAGCGCGCCTAGTGAGCTTTTAAGTAATTTTGACTTACATCTAATTGGCCAAGTTTATAAAGATGAACAAGGTGTACAGCAGCTAAATCGGCTGTTGATTCCGTTGAAAAAACGCTCAGGTCAAGTGCTTGGATGGGCTCTGGCTGTGCCATTTTTGCGCTCGAGCGATTTAGTTCTTGATGCACAGATTAGTGACGGTCAGCTGCGTTGGCAAAAAGCGATTTATGAACTTTATCATCAACTTGGTAAGCTTGCTGATAGCGTGCGCCAAGATGGTCAGATGTTGCTGGCAATGGGGCACGCCCATGTGCGTGGTGGGCAGGTCAGTGAGCTCTCAGAGCGACAAATTTTACTCGGAGGCGAACATGCATTACCTGCCGATGTTTTCCCTGAAAATTGTGATTATGTCGCTTTAGGACACCTGCATTTGGGCCAGCAGATCAACTGTCCATTAGCGATGCATTATAGTGGTTCACCGCTGCCATTATCATTTTCTGAGCGCCGTTATCACCATCATGTGCAATTACTAACTTGGCAAAATGGCCAACTGGGTGTGCAACCTTTAGCTGTGCCGCGCAGCTGTGAAATGCTCCAAGTGCCTAAAGAAGCAAAACCACTGAATGAGGTTTTAAGCGAGCTTCATCATTTACCTGCTCTTGGGGAGATTAGCGAGTCATCGCCTTATCTTGAAGTCCAGGTCTTTCTTGATAAACCGCAGGCACATTTACGCGAGCAGGTGATGCAGGCTTTAGCTGATAAAGGCGTTCGATTAACGCGTATTCGCACCGTCTACCCTCAAACTGAAAAGAGCGCTGAGCAACCCTACATGGGCAAAGATTTAGATGATTTAAGTCCCCAGCAAGTATTTGAATTATGCTATCAGCGCAGTTATCAAGCGGCTCCGAGTAAAGAGCTAATTCAAGCGTTTGCGCAAGTACTTCGTCAGGTTGAGGAGATGCAATGAAGATTTTAGCGATTCGCGGAGAAAACATCGCAAGTTTAGTCGGTCCATTTGCAGTGGAATTTGCAAGCGCACCGTTAGCTGAACAAGGTTTGATTGCCATCACAGGTAAAACAGGGAGTGGTAAAAGTACCTTATTAGATTGCTTGTGTCTGGCACTCTATGAACAGGTTCCTCGTTTTGAAGATCAGTCGCGCACCGTTGAAATTGGTGAAGAAACAGATGATAAGCTCAAAGCCAACGATGTTCGTAATTTAGTCAGTCGTGGCCAAGCGAATGCCATGGCTGAAGTTGAATTTTTAAGCCATGATGACAAACGTTATCTGGTGCGCTGGCAGGTTCGCCGTGCTCGCAATCAGGCTTCTGGACGTTGGCAAAGTAGTTCACGAGAGCTAATTGATTTGACCAGCCAAGAACCATTTAGCGCCAATAAGCGTGAATTTCAGCAGTATGTTACAGATCTTATCGGTTTGGATTATGCTCAGTTTCGCCGTTCGGTGATGCTGGCACAAGGGGACTTTGCTGCATTTTTAAAAGCGCCGGAAGATCAACGTTCTGCGCTGTTAGAGCAGATGACTGGCACAGCGCTCTATTCACAGATATCGGCACAGGTTTATCAGACCTATAAAGAACATGCCCAAGAGCTTGATAAGCTTAAGAGCCAAATTGAGCAAACCCAGTTGTTAGATGATTCGGCGCTGAGCGAGCTAGACCAGCAATTAGCTGGTGCCGCTGCGCGCCAAACGCAATTGCGTCAACTAGAGCAAGCTAATCGAGTCTTAAATACGCAGCTGCTGGATTTAGATAGCGCCAATGAAAAAGTGAAAAAGGTGCAAACGCGTTTTGCTAAGTTGCAAGAGCAAGAACCTCAAATCAATACCCAGCGTAGCCAGCTGGAAATGCTCAATAAAGTCCAACCACTGCGCCACACATTTGAGCGCAAGAGCCAGTTAAAAGCATCTTTAGGCCAAACAAATGAGCAGTTGCAGCAGGTGGCTTTGGAGTATGAGCAGCAGTTGCAGAGCCTTGATAGCCTAAAATTAAAACAAGCAGACGCCCAAAATCGGCTCAAGGAGTTTCATACTCAGCAGAGCAGCCGACAGAGCGAATTAGAGCACGCTCGGCAAATAGAACAGCGGCAAAAATTGTTTGAAGATGATTTGCTAAATCTGCAGCAAGATGTCCAGCAAAAACAGAGTACGGTTAAAAAAGCCGGAATTGAGTTGAGTACACTGAACACCCAGCATCAAGAGTTAACCAAGGCATTAGCTCAAACGCAACACTGGTTGGATGAACAAGCCATTCAGGGGCAATGGTTAAAGCGACAGGGTGAGATTGTTCATCTGCTACAGGATTATCAGCGTCTAGAACAACAGCTGTTAGTTGAGCGCCAACGCCAGCAGCAGGTCACTGAACTTAGCGAACATATCGCGCAGATGCGCTCGCATAAAAATGAGTTAGAGCAAGCGCTAAAGAGACTGGTTTCACAGCAAGATTCTCTTGGCCCAACTGTTGGCAAAGAGCAGCAACTGCAAGAGCAATATAAGGCGGTGCAAAATGAACTTGCCAAGGCGCAACAACGACAAAATCTGCTATATCAGGCAGGCCAATTAAGTCAGCAGTGGCAAAATAGTCAAGATCAGTTGCAGCACTATCAAAATGTTTTAAACGATTTGCTTAAAGGCCAGAGCGATTGTCAGTCAAAATTGCAACTGATTGCTCCGCGTATTGACGAACTGAGCCAACAGTATCACAGTGCCCGCCAAGTGGTTGAGTTAAGTGATTATCGGCGCGAATTGGTAACTGATGAGCCTTGTCCGTTGTGTGGCAGTCACCATCACCCTTATGTTGAGCAGCAAACGCCAGGTGAGTCGATAGTCAGGCAATTGTATTCTCGTCTTGAAGCATTGCACGCAGAGCAATCACAGCTGCGAGCGCAGCTTTTAAATGCCCAAGAACAGATCCCGCAATTAAAAGAGCAGCTTTCGCTGATTTCATATCATCAGCAACAGCTTCAAGCTGATCTCACAGAGCGATTAGCCGCGTTGGAACTTGATGATTCAACGACGATTGAACAGTTACGCCAAGAGTATCAAAGCAGCGGTGAAAAGATTGCGGCATTGAGTGCGCAAGTTCAGCAATTAGAGATTCAGGCCCAGCAAATGGTGCACTCTCTTAAACGCCTTGAGCAGTTAAACCATGAGATTGAGCAGCTGCGGACACACGATCAACAGTTCGATACAAAATTACAACTCGCCCTGCAACAGCAAAAGCAACTCAATGATGATCTCAATCATAGTGCTGACAGTAATGTGCTCTTGCAATACAAAAATATTCACCAGCAGTTAGATGAATTATTTAGCATCATTGATTGGCAAGACATACTTGCTCACTCTGGTTGCAGCGGCTTTAGCGCATGGCTCGAAGAACAAATTAACTATTACCAGAGTATTCTTTCACAGTTTGAGACGATGCAATCGCAGCTGATGGCACTTAATCATCAGATTGAGCAACAGTCATTGCAGCTTAAGAATGCTGAGCAAAATCTTAGCGAAAGTCAGGCGCGCATTGATGAAAATCACCATCAATTAAATGAGTTAAAACAAACATCGAAAAGTTTGTTAAACGGTTTAAGTGTCAGCCAATGGTTAGAACAAGTTCGCGAGCAGCAGCAATCATTTGAAGCTGCCCTTAATGAATTAAACCAGCAACTTGAAATGTTTAACCAACGCGCGACAGAGCTTTTGACTCGGCGCGAATATCTTAGTGAACAACTTGAAAAATTGCGCAGTGAGTTGGCTCTTTGTCAAACGCAGTGGCAATCAAAGCTTGATGAATATTTGCTAAATCAAGATAAGGCAGAGCAGCTACTTGCTTTATCTAGCGCTGAAATTGATGCGATTCGTTTGCAAATTCAGCAATATGAACAGCAATTAATTGCGCTGACAACAGAGCAGGAACAGGCAAAACAATTTGCCAGCGTACAGCTTAATGCTGTGCAAAGCGCTCAGCAAACGATTGAGGGGCAATTACGCCAGTTAGACATTAATGGTGGCATTCAGGCGCTTAGCGAGCAACTGAGTGCTCAAGATGAGCTTATTTATCAGCTTCGCTCACGGCTTGATCAAAATGCTAAAGCGCAGCAGCAATTTAAAGCGCTTAACGATACTTATCAGAGCCGATTACAAACCTGCGCCGTATGGGAAGAGCTCAATCAGCTCATTGGTTCAGCGAACGGTGCTAAATTTAGGATTTTTGCCCAACAGTTGACCCTCGATAAATTGCTTTATGAGGCAAATCATCAACTGCTTGAATTAGCGCCTCGTTATCAGTTGCAGCGTATTCCTGGGCAATCTTTAGCGCTACAAATTATTGACCAAGATATGGCTGATGAAGTTCGCTCTTTAGCAAGCTTATCCGGCGGGGAGACATTTTTAGTCTCACTGGCATTAGCTTTGGCTCTATCAGCGGTGTCATCAAGAAATCTTAAAATTCAGTCACTGTTCATTGATGAAGGCTTTGGCTCTTTAGACCCGCAAAGTCTTGATGTGGTGTTAAGTTGCTTAGATAAGTTGCAAGCCAAAGGGCGACAGGTTACGGCGATTTCACATGTGCAAACAATGGTAGAGCGCATTAGTGCCAAAATTTGTCTACATTCGTTGGGTGGTGGGCACAGCCGCTTACAGACATTGGTGAACTAATTTTGAGTGATTTATAAAGGCATAAAAAATCCGATATCAACCATTGATATCGGATTTTAAATGTTTCAGATGGGCTTTAAACTTGTCTTAGTTTTCTTAGCCCTTAATTGTGCTTTGATAGCATGTTTTGGATTATTTTTTACTAGCCGCTTTAGCCGCTTCAGCTTCTTTTAAATAAATGTTTTCAAAACAGAAGTTTGTTGCTTTAACAAAACCTTCAACGCTACCGCAGTCAAAGCGTTCGCCTTTAAATTTATAGGCCATCACGCAGCCATCTTTGGCTTGTTGTAATAGAGCGTCAGTTAACTGAATTTCACCATTTTTACCTGGTTTGGTTTTGCGCAGAATATCGAAAATATCAGGTGTTAAAATGTAACGACCAATTACCGCTAAATTTGATGGCGCCTGTTCTTTAGCCGGTTTTTCAACCATATCAGTGACACGGTACAAGTCATCACGCAGAGGTTCACCTGCGATCACGCCATATTTATCAACTTGATCTTCAGGAACTTCCATAATAGCAACGATAGAACAGCGGAACTGGTTGTACAGTTTAACCATCTGAGAGAGAACGCCATCACCATTGTTGAGGCACAAGTCATCGGCTAACACAACTGCAAATGGGTCGTTGCCGATGAGTGATTCACCACACAAAATCGCATGACCTAAGCCCATCATTTTTTTCTGGCGAGTATACGTGCAGGTGGTTTTTTCCATCAGTTCACGGATACCGGTCAAGTAGGCTTCTTTTGAAGTCCCAGCAATTTCGTTTTCTAGCTCATAGCTGATATCGAAGTGATCGGTAATCGCACGTTTACCACGGCCCGTGATAAAAGCCATGTCGGTTAGTCCGGCTTCAACTGCTTCTTCAACGCCATATTGAACAATAGGTTTATTAACGACCGGTAACATCTCTTTAGGCATGGACTTAGTGGCGGGTAAAAATCGTGTTCCATAACCAGCTACAGGAAATAAACATTTTTTTATTTGCATCGAATTGGCCTCTTATGGCTAAAATCAAATAATAAGTGGAGCAATATGCTCTTTAAATGGATAAAAGTTAATTTGTCAGTTACCAAAACAAATTTTAACTATCGTGTCAAAATTATCTGGCATAACACCTGCTTAACAATTTTCCAGAATATGACTTTATCATAACATGAGTTTAGCCCCGAGGGGCTTATGGAAAACCGATACGTTGTACTAAGGTTATATCGATTAGATTCTTTTTTCCTTTTTCATGATATATAACGCATAAACGAGGCAATAGATGACCGAGCCGCAGCAGAAGTTATCCGAGTTATTGCAATTTGTATATCCCGATACTCCATTGCTTGAGCGAATTAATCGACGTATTGAGGATGCCCGTAGCCATTTGGAGCGCACTGCACAACCCTGGAGCAACGAAGACGTTGTTCTGATCACTTATGGTGATTCGATGAATAGCGATGGTCAGCCGCCGTTGCAAGTGCTCGACACATTTGTGAAGCGCTATTTAGATAAATCATTCAGTGCGGTTCATTTATTGCCATTTTTCCCGTTTAGCTCGGACGATGGCTTTTCAATCATTGATTACTATCAGGTGAACTATCGACTTGGCAAGTGGGATGATGTTCGCTCAATCGCTTCCCACAAAGAGCTGATGGTCGATTTAGTGATGAACCATGTGTCTCGTCAGAGCTTGTTGTTTATCGATTTTATTAATGGCGAAGGCACTGGGGCGGATTTTTTTATTGAGGCCGACCCCGACCTTGATTATTCCAAAGTGACGCGTCCTCGAACTTCACCTTTGATTAATGATGTATACACGCGCCAAGGCGTTAAACATGTCTGGGCGACGTTTAGTAGTGATCAAATCGATGTGAACTTCAAAAACCCCAAAGTGTTCCTGGCGTATTTAGATATCTTATTGTTTTACATCGCTCATGGTGCTCGCTATGTTCGCCTTGATGCGGTGGCATTTGTTTGGAAAGAGTTAGGAACCGCTTGTATTCATCTGCCCAAAACTCATGCACTGGTAAAAATTATTCGCTCTGTGATGGAGCAGATCGATCCAAATTTGATTTTAATAACCGAAACGAACGTTCCTCACGAAGAAAACATCAGCTATTTTGGCCATGGTGATGAAGCACATCTGGTTTATCAGTTTGCACTGCCACCGTTGCTGCTACATGCGTTAAACCGTGGGCATGCGCATTACCTCAATGATTGGGCAAGACATTTAGAGAAATTGCCTGCCGGATGTAGCTATTTTAATTTCGTTGCTTCTCACGATGGCATTGGGGTGCGCCCGGTTGAGGGAATTATCCCTGAACATGAGATGGACGATTTGCTCAAGAGCGTGCGTGATTTTGGCGGCTTTGTCAGCATGAAAACCAATGGGGATGGCTCCAAAAGCCCATATGAGTTAAATATCTCGCTTTATGAAGTGCTTCAAGGGACGCGTTCTGGGCCTGATATGTTCCAATTAGCTCGGTATTTGTGTTGTCAGCTTGTGATGTTAGCCATGCCTGGGATCCCCGGCGTTTATATTCACTCTTTAACCGCAACACCTAATGATTTGTTATTGGTTGAACAAACTGGGCGGACTCGTTCTATCAACCGCCATCATTGGGATTTAGCCGAGTTTGAAGCGCAGCTGGAGAATCCATCTAGCGATCAAGCGCAGGTTTTTCCGCGTTTAATCCAGTTAATTGAGCTGCGTCGCAAACAAAGCGCGTTTCATCCTCAAGCTGGGTTTAAGGTCCTTAGCATTAATGAAGAAGCCTTATTTGCGATGGAGCGAACCAGTATTGATGGCGCGCAGCGCATTGTCGCATTGCATAATATGACGCGCCATCCGCAAGCTGTTGCTGAGCAGGCGTATCGCTATCCAGCGGCGCGAATTTGGGATTTAATCAGCCAAGAGTGGGTTGATATTCGCTCATTAACGCTGGCACCGTATCAAGTGATGTGGTTATTAATCAAGCATCCAGCCAGTGAAGTGATCCCATATGAAGAAACGGCAGAGTAGGTTATTTATAATTTTGTTTTTCTGATGATAAAAACCGTTTAGGATAAGGCCTTCTGAATTTATTGATGTAGTTGCCTATGAAAAAAGTGGTGTTGGTACACGGCCTGTTTATGCCCGGTGTGATTATGCAGTTTCTCTATCGTAAACTGAAACGGCAAGGGTTTGCGGTCACCATGTTCTCCTATCATACGTTAGATTTTGAACAAGGCGTTACCAAACTCAATCGTGAGGTTTCCCAAGGTGGTGAAGTTTATTTTGTGGGACATTCACTCGGTGGCTTGCTGATTCGCCGTTATTTTGAAAAATACCAACCCCACTTTGATGATACCTGTATTGTGACCATCGGTACGCCTCACAATGGTAGTCGAGTGGCACGTATTGTTTGCGATAAAACCGGAACATTGATTTTAAAAAAATCGTCACAGATTTTATCGCAAGGGCTAGCCAGTCACCTGTCAAATGTGGCGATAGGCTGTATTGTTGGACTAAAAAATATTGGGCTCGGAAACTTTTTTCGCAATGGAAAAGGGGATGGCATGGTCTTGGTTGACGAGGCTATTTTAGAGAGCGCTAAAGATATTTGTTATGTCAATTACAACCACACGGCAATGATTTATTCCAAGCAAGTTGTTCAACAAATTATTCGATTTATTGATACTCGCCAGTTTATTCATTAAGGGCATTTATTGGGCGTTAACCGTTATGCGCTTGGTGCCCAAATCCCTTACAGATTGATAAACACCTAATCACCAAAGATTAACAGTAGAATGTGGCACTTTAAAAAGCAGGCTAGTTTGTGACTAGCCTGCATACGAGAGTTAGCTGTTATCGGCTTCAACCGCATCGTAGATTTTTTCGAGCATCTCTGGGATAGCGCTGGTTACGCGGTTCCAGCTCGGAATAAATGGTGTTTCTGATGGGCGTTCAAGAAAAATATCACCTGCGCGCATAATCGCTTGGGCGAATAATTCAACCGCTTCTTCTTCTGCATGGCGGGCAACCGTTAAGCCGTTAATCAACGCATCGTTGTAATAATTATCGATAAAATCTAATGCCATGCGATAGTAAGTGGCTTTGAGTGTACGCAGTTTCCCCGGGCTAAATACATGTCCTTGGGTGGCTAGTTTGCGCATAACTGCCTTGCTAATGTCAGTTGCCATTTTGGCTAAGCCATTATCGAAATTACCAACGCTTAGATCTTGATGCTTATGGTCATAAACATCAGCAATGTCTACCTGGCAAATGCGGTTTGTTGAATAGTTACGGTAAACCTCAGAGAGCACCCCGATTTCTAAGCCCCAGTCAAATGGAATGCGTAAATCTCGCAATACATTGGTTTGCATCGAAAATTCACCAGCTAGTGCATAGCGAAAACTATCCATATATTCGAGGTAATCGTCATAACCTTCGATTTTTTTCAGCGCTTTAATTAAAGGGGTTACCAAGAGTCGAGAAACCCGGCCATTAAGTTTGCCATCTGCGTGACGCGCGTAATAACCTTTACAGAACTGATAGCTAAAATGCGGGTTCGCAACCGGATAAAATAACCGAGCTAACATATCGCGCGAGTAGGTCACAATATCGCAGTCATGCAGCGCCACTGCTTTGCCTTGTCCTGAGGCGAGTACATAACCGATGCAATACCAGACATTGCGTCCTTTGCCTGCTTCTTGGGGGGCTAAATGGGCGTTTGCCAGCTGGCTATCGAGTTCTCGAAGACGTGGACCATCATTCCATAAAATTCGAACCCGTTGTGGCAGAACAGAGAAGAACTCTTTGGCATAAAGATACTCATCTCGAGTGGCATTATCTAAGCCAATCACAATTTCAGACAAATAGGGGACATGTTTAAGCTCTTCAACAATTTGCGTCAATGCTGGGCGTTGCAACTCTGAAAACAAAGATGGCAAAATCAATGTCATTGGCCGAATTCTAGAAAAACTAACAAGTTCTTGTTCGAGCTGGTTTACCGGACGACGAGTCAGGTTGTGTAATGTCGTGATTAAGCCACTTTGATAAAAATCAGCCATAATATCTCTCCTTAGGCACATAATGTTCAATCACCCGGAGTAACGATGCTTGCCATCCTGCTGGGCCGACATGTTGGGTGTAAATCCTGTTCGGGCGCTGTTTGCCAAGATTGAGACGATGCTGGCCGTCATGAGAGCGTACAGCAATGGCAATATCAGCTTGATCGAGCATTGTTTGGTCGTTAGGGCTATCGCCAAGTGCAACTTGAATAAAGCGTTGCTGTGGGGACTGTTGGTGATAGAGTTCGGTGAGCCAGTGCATCGCCGCTGCTTTATCGCTGGCACTTTTGACATGCCAGAAGCGGCCCCCTTGTATCAGGGTCAATTTATGCTGGCGCAGTTTTTCCTTAAATTGGTCAATATTACCTTTGCTCCAGACAATCGGTTCCGATGCTAAGCGTTTGCGGGCCTTTTGTGCTTGCTCAAGGCTCAGCCCGGTAATATTACTGACTTCCTGCGCCGACATATCTTTAAATCCGCGAAACTCAAACGGATATTGTTCTCTAAGCTGCGCTAATATTTTGCAGATTGTGTGATAAGAGCTACCAAAACGTTTAATGAAATAGTGATTAGAGCGATAACCTTCTACCAGTTCGTCATATTCTGGAAGATTTGAAAAGTAATTTTCAGGGATGGCAATCGCAGCGCCGTTTTCTACAACAAACGGATGAAAACCGCCCATTTGTGCAGCGATATCTGCTGTTTCAATAAAGGTTTTGCTGGTATTTAAAATAAGTGGAATATTGTGTCTGAACAGCTGCAACAGAGCAGGTTTTGCTGCATCATAACTATAGTTATTGTGATCGAGTAAGGTTCCGTCCAAATCACTAAAAACTAACAATTTAGGGGTGTCAGAGATGATCTTTCCTGATTTTCCCTGTCGATGAAGTGGGTATGCGTAATAATGCTGCTCGTCCACTGTATTGGTACGGTTAGCCATGCAATACTCCAAAGTTAAAGATGCGAATGTAGTGTGCTTTAAACTTGCTTTATGCAAGCCGATTGGCCTCACGTTGCAGTATCAGTGCCAAAAATTCTGTTCAGTTAAAAATTTGTGTTAGGCATAGAATTATTAAGCACTATTTAATCAATAATAGTTGATTAAACGCGATCTTTATGAAGTTTCGATGATGGAGTTTTTGTGAACATGCACATTTTTGGTGCGATACGCTAAATATTCAGGCAAATGGAATACTTAATGAGGTGGAAGGAGCAGAATAAAGTGATTTCTATTTGTCATAAAAATGTCACTAAAAATCCGCATAATTGTCAAAAGATATGCGATTAGGGTATTAGGATGCCTAGAAAAATATTAATTGTTGAGGATGAAGCGCCAATTCGGGAAATGCTCTGTTTTGTATTGGAACAAAATGGTTATGAACCGATGGAGGCTGGTGATTTAGAACAAGCTCAGAAATTGTTGGTTGACCCTTATCCCGATTTGGTCCTGTTGGATTGGATGTTACCTCAGGGCAGTGGATTATCATTACTCAAGTCGATGAAGCGCAGCGATCTGACCCGGCAAATTCCAGTCATTATGCTCACTGC
Organism: Celerinatantimonas sediminis; assembly: GCF_046054195.1. Lineage (NCBI taxonomy): Bacteria > Pseudomonadati > Pseudomonadota > Gammaproteobacteria > Celerinatantimonadaceae > Celerinatantimonas > Celerinatantimonas sediminis. The sequence continues at coordinate 206,928 of NZ_JBEQCS010000006.1, read as the reverse complement.
TAAAGGCGAAGAGGAAGATAAAGTCCAGGGGCTTGAAGCGGGTGCCGATGATTATTTAACTAAGCCGTTTGCGCCCAAAGAGCTGATGGCGCGGGTTAAAGCGGTGATTCGGCGCGTCTCACCAACATCATTAGATGATGTGATTCAGGTAAAAGGGCTGCATCTTGACCCGGTGTCTCATCGCGTGGTTGCAGATGATGAACCATTAGATATGGGGCCAACAGAATTTAATCTATTGCATTTCTTTATGACTCATCCTGAACGAGTTTACAGCAGAGAGCAGTTGCTGAACCATGTTTGGGGCACCAATGTCTATGTGGAAGATAGAACCGTCGATGTGCATATTCGGCGATTAAGAAAAGCGATCGCAACGCAGGGTTATGATAAACTAATCCAAACTGTTCGCGGTTCTGGATATCGCTTTTCAACAAGGATTAAGTAACGGATGCTTATGCCCGATACGCTGGGCCGGCTGTTTTGGCGGCTGGTCTGGTTCTACTTACCTTTTTTAGTGGTGGGTTGGTTCTTCGATCATATCTTTTTAGCTTTATTTGTTGGATGTGTTGTTCACTTATTTTGGTTTTATTACCAGCAGCGCAAGCTACTAAACTGGCTTTATGTGGATAAACGTTTAACGCCTCCGCAAGGTAACGGCAGTTGGCAGCCAGTCTTTTATGGAATTTATCAGCTGGTTAAACGCCGCCTTAATCGTGAACGTGAATTAGCCCAATTGATGAAGTCTTTCCGACTCGGTGCTGAATCACTCCCTGATGCGATTGTCGTTTTTAGCTCTAGCGATGAAATTACCTGGTGTAATCGACTTGCCTCGGAACTGCTTGGCCTTAAATGGCCTGTTGATGCGGGGCAACATGTCTCTAACTTGATTCGCCATCCTTCGTTTGTGAATTATCTTAGCCATCGTCATTTTCAAGAAGCGTTAGAGATTAGTAGCCCAGCTCGACCTGACTTGCTTTTAGAGTGTCGAGTTATGCCTTATGGTCAGCAATTTCTGATGCTGGTTCGCGATATTACTCAGCAACGTAAACTTGATAAGATGCGCAAACATTTTATCTCTAATGTTTCCCATGAGTTGCGCACACCGCTAACGGTGCTGCGCGGATATTTGGAGATGTTTGACGATGATTTGCCTGAGCAAAAGGTTTGGCAAAGGGCACACTCAATGATGAGTGAACAAGCTATTCGAATGGATAACTTGGTGAACCAGCTATTGGTGTTGGCTCGAATTGAAGCCGCTCCTGTGGTTGATATTCACGATGAGATTAATGTGCCATCTCTATTAGATTCACTCTCTAGTGAGGCTGAGCAATTAGCCAAAGATAAAACACTTACCTTTAGTTTTAATATTGATTCAGATTTGTGGATGCATGGCAGCAGCGAACAAATGCGTAGTGCTTTTGCTAACCTTGTTTATAACGCGGTGAAATATTGCGATCAGCCTGGTCATGTCGAAGTGAGCTGGTCAAAAGAGCCAACAGGAAATGCCCGCTTTGCTGTGAAAGATTCAGGCCCTGGCATTCGCCCTGAACATCTGTTGCGTTTAACTGAGCGGTTTTATCGAGTGGATAAAGACCGTTCTCGACAAACTGGTGGCGCAGGTTTAGGGCTTTCGATTGTTAAACATGCGCTGCAGCATCATCGCAGTGAGCTTTCTATTGAGAGTGAATTTGGCAAAGGCAGTTGTTTTAGCTTTCTCATTCCATCTGATCTGGTTTTTTCACCTGATAAAGATGACACACCTGAAATCCCTGAATTGCAGCTATTTCGCTAAGTTAATAAGCCCAGTTTACTGGGCTTTTGCTAACTGAGTTTAGCTTCCCCTAGGGGCTGTTGACCTTTTGTGGTTGGTTTTGCAGCAATCTGAGAGGGATTTAGGCAAGGCAAACGCTCTGCCGTGTAGTGATTCTCCACAAAGAACGTTTAACGCTGGATAAATTCCTCTCAGATACTGCCCTTTGGGTTCATTAAACGCATCCTGAACTTTGTTGCACCCTGCTTGCTTAACTCATTAAGCGACGCAGACTGCGCCGCGTTCAAAATGCGTTTAATTTGAACAAAATTCAACCACCAAAGATCAACTGCCCCGAGCTAACAGCAGTTGTTTTTCTCTTTCTTTGATAAATTCATAGGTGGCAATTTGCGAGCGGATCTTACGCCGGTTACCACGTTTCACATATTGATTTGACTGGGTTTTATCAATGATGCGTGCTTTAGTTGTATCGCTAAATTGCAGCTCTAAAATCTCACGTAAATACTGTTTTAAATTTGAGTCGTAAATAGGGCAGCCAACTTCAATTCGCTGGTCGATATTGCGCGTCATCCAATCAGCTGAAGAGATAAAGGTTTTCTCTTCACCAGCAGCATGGAAGATAAAAACGCGAGGGTGTTCTAAGAATCGGTCAACGATGCTGATAATCGAGATATTTTCACTTAGCCCTTCAATGCCTGGCAGTAGGCTACACATCCCGCGCACAATCATTCGGATTTTAACCCCAGCTTTGCTCGCTGCATAAAGCCGATTAATGAGTCCGACATCGACTAAGTTATTTACTTTTACGGTAATAGCTGCTTTTTGCTGAGCATTTGCTTGGCGAATTTCATTATCAATCAAACTATATAAACGCCGTCGCGATTCGATAGGAGAAAGAATGAGGTGGTTAAATTTATAACGCCGATAGGGGCGCTCGATAAATTTAAAGACGTTGTTGACCTCTTCACTAATTTCCTGATTTTTTGTAAATAAGGCAAAGTCAGTATAAATTTTGGCCGTTTTTTCGTGGAAGTTACCCGTGCCAACGTGGGTATAATATTGGGTTTGACCATCTTCAGTGCGATTAATAAGCAGAAGTTTTGAGTGAATTTTTAAGCTTGGCAGACCAAATACAACCCGAACGCCAGCATCGGTGAGCTGCTGCGCCCATTCGATATTGGCCTGTTCGTCAAAGCGGGCGCGAAGCTCAACGACCACCGTCACTCGTTTGCCGTTATGCGCCGCTTCAATGAGCGAGTGCATAATTCGCGAGTTGCTCGCAACGCGATAAATATTAATTTTGATGCTTTGAACTGCCGGATCAAAGCTCGCCTGGCGAACGAGTTCGCTTAAGTAGCTGAACTTCTGATACGGATAATACAAGAGGATGTCTTGTGCGCTAATCGCTTTAAATGCCGTTGGATAGCGATCAAACATATCGCTATTTAAAGCGGGAAGTTTGGGATGTTCTAGGTATTTTCGCCCGACATTTGGAAAACTCATTAAATCTTTAAAGCTGTGGTAACGGCCTCCGCCACGAATATGGTCATAAGAAGAGATATGCAGCTTTTGTTTTAATAGCTCTAATAAATCTTCGGGCATCTGTTCATCGTAAACAAAGCGCACCGGTTCTGCGGTTAGGCGCTGTTTTAAGCTTTCTGACATGGCTTCAAGTAGACTTAAGTCAACCTCATCGGTTAAGTCATACTCGGCATCACGTGTCATTTTGATTGAATAGGCGCTGATTTCATCGTATTTGAAAAATCCGGAAAAAATGTTATCCAAACCAAAACGGATGATGTTATCAAGGATCATTAACGATTTTTTCTTGCGACTGCCTTGCGCAGGCAGAACCACAAATCGAGGAAGTTCATCGGTTGGTATTTCAATGAGAGCATAACGACAGTTTGTTGCTTCATTGTCGGCTTTGCGATCCGCCATTTTTACCGCGAGATAGGTGTGATCATCTTTTAAAAAATCTAACAGATTGACTTCTCGAGTGATGATAATCGGTGTGATATGGCGAAGAATTTTATTTTGAAAATAACCTGTTAGCCACTGTTGGTGAAATAAGCTAAGTTGGGTTTCATTGATCAAGAAGATATTTCTTCGAACTAACGCAACAATGAGTTCTCGGTAGGTTTCATCAAATGCTGAGTCCAGTTGGGCCGTTTTATTTTGGATTTTCGCCAGTAAATGTTTGGCTCCTTGGTGGTCATCATTGTTATATTTGTTTAATAAAATACGGCGCTTAACATCGGCAACTCGAACTTTAAAAAATTCATCCTGATTGCTGGAAAATATCCCTAAAAAGCGCATCCGTTCAATTAAGGGAACGCTTTTGTCCTGCGCTTCTTGCAAGACCCGTTCATTAAAAGATAGCCAACTGAGCTCTTTTTCTAAGAAGAGCTTTTCATCACTCATAACAACTCCTGGCTTTAATTGTTGCAAAAGACATGCTCTTAAAATATAGATCTAGCTTGCGTTTAGTCTATTCCGCCCTTTTTATTTCATATAAGCAAAGAACGCGCCATTAGCTTAATCTAATCGTATGTCACAAATATTGCTCTATGCATAATTTATTGATTCATCGGTTAGGTTGGCCAGTGCAGAATAGAAACAGTAACCGTTTTAGCTGTTGTCATCAGTTTTTGTAAATTAACTTGATGATTTTCTTATAAATTGAATTGTAACGTGATGTGTATCGTTAATTTAAGTACTTAATAGAATTGTCATAAAAGTTTCATATTTTTTACTAGAAAAAATATCAATGTGCTTAAATTTTAGAAGGTTAGAGTTTCGTTTGAGCTATTTTTTCTTGCCATTGCGGCGCCAAAATGGGAATCATGCGCATCAATTGATCAAACTGCTGGCGTAACTTGAGCTCTTGAGCCCATAGCGCTTCACTGAGTGCTTGATAGGGGAGCTTGTGGTTCATGCGCTCTGATATTCGCTTTAATGCCCGCAAAATAAAATCTGGCTGTTGATAATGGCCAAGCCAGTTGTGCTCGGTCATGTTTTGCGCTGTTTCTTGGGCTCTCGTGGGCATAGCTTGAGGCTTAAGAGAGTGATAGACATGCTCAGCAAATTGCTGAAGTGGTATCGCCTCAAATTCGCTCCAGCGACTCGCTAACTGATAATCCCAATAAAGATCCAATGCAATCGGTGCAAAGCGCCTGAGGGCGGCGTTAAAAAGAGCATTTATTCCACTATCAATTGTCCATTGGTCAATCCAGCCATCGAGCGTTCGATGCAGCAAAATACCTAGCTGCTCCGCGCTTTGATAGTCCTGCCAGCGTTTTCCTCTGACAAAATCCCCTAACAACGCGCCTTGATAGGATGTATGGGTTAAGTGGGCTAGGTAAAAGTGTCCAAGATAATTCATAGGGTAATAAAGAAAAAAAGGTCTGCCATCAGGCAGACCCTAGATGAATATGCTGAATATAGGTTAACTCGAAATAACTGGTTTGAGAAACCTAAGTTTCTTTTACCAAGGAGATCTATGACTTATTTGTGTTAATCCAGCTTATCTAGATGCCGTTATGACCAACTTGGAATATGCGGCGAGAAATATGAGGTACAACCTAGAGTAGAGAATGTTATTCGCTATCTAGATTGAGGATAGAATATGGCTTCTATCCGATAGAATCAACCATTATTGAAAATAAATTACATATGTTGATTTATTTTTAAGCTATTTTCTGGCTTTAAAATCAAAAATGAAAGTTTCATATGTAATTTGATTACTAAATGGGTTATTAAATTACCAGTTTTTCAGCTAAAAGAGTGCAATTAGCATCTTTAGGTCTATTTACGTTCGTCTCATCGGTGTGCAAATACTTGAAATGCGCACTTGCCCTCACTAGACTAGCGAGCGTTTTTATCTATCAGGTTAAAGAAAATGCGTGTTGCAGATTTTAGTTATGAGTTGCCAGAAGAGCTAATTGCTCGGTATCCGACTGAACGGCGCCGTGATTGTCGTTTATTAAGTTTAGACGGCAATAGCGGCGCTGTTGAGCATCTACAGTTCCCTCAGTTAATCGATTTAGTTCGTCCGGGGGACTTGCTTGTCTTTAATAACACGCGGGTGATTCCAGCACGTTTGTTTGGTCAAAAACAAACCGGTGGAAAAATTGAAATTCTGATCGAGAGAATTCTTGACGATAACCGCGTACTTGCGCATATGAAAGCGTCTAAGTCACCTAAAGTTGGGGCTTCGTTGCGCTTTGCTGATGCGTTTGATGCGACCTTGTTGGCACGTCATGGCGAGTTGTTCGAACTGCGTTTTGATGATCAGCACAATGTCTTAGAGCTTCTTGATAGCTACGGACATATGCCGCTACCTCCTTATATCGACCGCCCTGATGAAGATAGTGACAAAGAGCGATATCAGACTGTCTATAGCCGTTATCCCGGAGCAGTTGCAGCCCCAACTGCCGGGCTGCATTTTGATAACGAGTTAATTAGTGAACTTGAAAAACGTGGTGTGAATACCGCTTATGTCACACTGCACGTTGGCGCAGGGACGTTCCAATCGATTCGAGTTGATAACGTTGAAGAACATCATATGCATAGCGAATACGCTATTGTCTCTGATGAAGTGGTAAATAAAGTTTTGCAAACCAAAGCCAACGGTGGCCGCGTTATTGCTGTTGGTACGACATCGGTGCGCTCGCTTGAAAGCGCTGCTAAAGCCAGCCAAGATGCGCTGATTGCGCCATATGCAGATGAAACCGATATATTCATCTATCCGGGCTATCGTTTTGAAGTGATTGATGCAATGATAACCAACTTTCACCTACCAGAATCAACTTTAGTGATGTTGGTCAGTGCATTTGCAGGTAAAATGAATATATTAAACGCTTATCAGCAAGCCGTTGAACAACGCTATAAGTTTTTCAGTTATGGGGATGCAATGTTCATTACCCGCAAAGATACCCCTTTACAAGATTAGGCAATGGGAATTGTATTAGATGAAGTATGAATTATTAAAAACGGATGGTAAGGCGCGTCGCGGCCAGCTCACTTTTGAGCGCGGTAGCGTGCAGACACCCGCTTTTATGCCAGTGGGTACTTATGGCACGGTCAAAGGGATGACTCCTGAAGAAGTGCATGCCACTGGGGCACAAATCCTGTTGGGTAATACGTTTCACCTGTGGTTGCGTCCGGGCCAAGCCGTGATGCGCAAACATGGCGATTTGCACGATTTTATGAACTGGCACGGACCCATTTTGACCGATTCTGGTGGGTTTCAGGTGTTTAGTTTGGGTGATATTCGCAAGATTACCGAAGAAGGTGTTCATTTTCGAAATCCGGTTAGCGGTGAGAAGATTTTCTTAAGCCCTGAAAAATCTATGGAAATTCAGAACGATTTGGGTTCTGATATCGTGATGATTTTTGACGAGTGTACGCCATATCCTGCCACTGAAGAGCAAGCGCAGCGCTCAATGCAGATGTCTTTGCGCTGGGCCGCCCGTAGTCGCCAACGTTTTGATGAATTGAATAATCCCAATGCGCTGTTTGGCATCATCCAAGGTGGTGTTTATGAGCATCTTCGTGATGTTTCGCTTGAAGGGCTCTTAAAAGTCGGTTTTGATGGTTACGCTATCGGCGGTTTGGCCGTTGGTGAACCTAAAGCGGAGATGCATCGGATCCTTGATTACATCACGCCAAAAATTCCAGATGACAAACCACGTTACTTGATGGGCGTTGGCAAGCCTGAAGATTTGGTCGAAGGGGTGCGTCGCGGCATTGATATGTTTGATTGTGTGATGCCGACTCGTAATGCTCGTAATGGTCATTTGTTCACCGCTGACGGGGTCGTTAAAATTCGTAATGCTCGTCATCGCGATGATACCAGCCCACTGGAAGCCGAGTGCGATTGCTATACCTGTCGTAATTATTCAAGAGCATATTTACATCATTTGGATAAATGTAACGAGATTCTTGGCGCCAGATTAAATACAATTCATAACTTGCGCTATTATCAGCGCTTGATGGCTGGTTTGCGCGATGCTATTGAACAGGGTAAATTAGACGCCTTCGTCACAGAGTTTTATAGTCGTTTAGGGCGCGAAGTACCGCCATTGACTGATACAACAGATTTTAACAATAACTAAGGAAACAGAGGACAATAATGAGCTTTTTTATTACGCCTGCATATGCCGCTGGTGGCCAACCAGCTGGTGGAGGTTTTGAGCTGATCATCATGATGGTCGTGTTCGCGGCAATTTTCTATTTCATGATTTTCCGTCCCCAATCAAAACGAGCTAAGGAACAGCGCAATCTTTTAAAATCGCTGTCTAAAGGTGATGAAGTACTTACTTCTGGTGGATTGATTGGCCGTATTACTAAAATCTCTGACGATAATGAATACATCCAATTGAGTCTTAGCGAAGACACAACCATTGTTATCAAAAAAGATTTTATCTCAGCTGTGTTACCGAAAGGGACACTCAAATCTATTTAATTTTATCTGCCCAGGGGTAGCGTTTTGTTAAATAAATACCCGTGGTGGAAAACCCTGATGGTGGCGCTGGTCGTCATCTTTGGGGTTATCTACGCACTTCCGAATATCTATGGTGATGATCCGGCTGTCCAGATTAGTGCAACTCGAGGTCATCAGGTGGGCTTGTCACAGGTTGACCAGGTTCGCAAATATCTTAAAGATGATCAGATTAATGCCCGCTCAGTTGCCTTGAACGATCATCAAATTCTCGTCCGTTTACGTAAAGACAGTGATCAGTTAAAAACCCGAGATCTACTTAAAAACAAACTCGGTGATGGTTACGTTGTAGCTTTGAACTTAGCGCCAGCAACACCTGAGTGGTTGAAAGTTATCGGTGGCGCGCCACTTAAACTGGGCCTTGATTTACGCGGTGGGGTTCACTTCTTAATGGAAGTGGATATGAAAGCTGCTGTTGAAAAAGCTCGCGAACAGATGGTTCAGGATTTTCGTGCTGACTTACGAGATCAAAACATCCGTTATGCGGGAGCTCGAATTGATGCCAACCGCGGTGTTGTGGTTCGTTTTCGCAATAGCGATGCACGCTCAAAAGCAGAAGATTATCTCTCTGGCCACTATCGTGGTCGTTATCAGTTTGTTGAATCAACATTGGATAATGCGCCAGTTTTGATCGCAACCATGACTGATAGCGAGCTAAATGAAACTCGCGAATATGCCCTGCAACAAAACATCACCATTATCCGAAATCGTGTTAACGAGCTTGGTGTTGCCCAGCCAGTTGTGCAGCGTCAGGGCGATGATCAGATTGTTGTTGAGCTGCCAGGGATCCAAGACACTGCGCGTGCTAAAGAGATCTTAGGTGCTACGGCAACGTTGCAGTTCAGAATGGTCAACAATAATGCAGATCCTTCGCAACTCGCTAATGGTCACGTTCCTCCTGGGTCTGAATTGTTCTACCGTAGCAATGGTCAGCCGATTGCACTGTATAAACAGGTGGTGCTGACGGGCGATCATATCGTTGGTGCTAAAACAGCGTTTGACCAATATAACCAGCCTCAGGTTAACATTGATTTAGATAGCCAAGGCGGGAGCCGCATGGCGGCTGTGACTCGGACCAATGTCGGTAAACCAATGGCAACATTGTTTATTGAATATAAACCGACTCATAAAAAAGATGCCAAAGGCAAAACCATCTTCCAAAAACATACCGAAGTAATTAACGTCGCAACGATTCAATCTCGTTTAGGCCGAAGCTTTAGGATTACGGGCTTAGGTAGCCAAAGTGAAGCGCAAAACTTAGCGTTGTTACTGCGCGCCGGTGCCTTGATTGCGCCAATTCAGATTGTTGAAGAACGCACCATTGGTCCAAGCCTTGGTCAAGAAAACATTAACCGAGGGATTGAAGCAATTGCGGTTGGTTTGATTGCCCTGATTGTGTTCATGCCGCTTTACTATCGTAAATTTGGTATGGTCGCTAACTTGGCTCTGGTTTGTAACGTGATTCTGATTATCGGGATTATGTCACTGATTCCAGGTGCAACCTTAACGCTGCCGGGTATGGCGGGGATTGTGTTGACGGTGGGGATGGCCGTGGATGCTAACGTACTTATTTTTGAGCGTATTCGTGAAGAGATGCGCGAAGGGCGAAGTATTCAACAGTCGATCCATTATGGTTATAACAATGCACTTTCAAGTATCGCTGACTCGAACATTACCACGTTCTTAACCTCAGTGATTCTATTCTCGATTGGTACAGGTGCAGTGAAAGGTTTTGCGGTTACTTTAGGTATCGGGATCCTTACCTCTATGTTCACGGCGATTGTAGGTACGCGGACCGTGGTTAACCTAATTTGGGGCGGTCGTAGACGTCTCAATAAGCTGTCTATTTAGGAGGTTATGTGTTTTCGTTATTTAAACCTAAAGGGACAATCGATTTCATGGGCCACAATAAGTTGTCCATGATAGCGAGTGTTGTTTTAACGATAGCTTCGATTGTCTTGCTGGCAACTCGCGGGCTGAACTTCGGGCTGGACTTTACCGGTGGTACATTGGTTGAAGTGCAATTCGAGCAGAACGTGCAGCTTAAAGATGTACGCCATAGTATGGCAACGCATGGCTTTCCGGATGTTGTTGCACAGAACTTTGGCTCTAGAGGCGATATTTTATTGCGCCTCAAACCGAGTGCAAACTCTAATGCTGAGCAAGTCGGTGACAAAGTGATGGGCGTGTTAAAAACGCTGGATAAAAATGTCCAGATGCGCCGTATCGAATTTGTCGGCCCAAGTGTGGGTAATGACTTAGCAGAGCAGGGTGGACTTGCGATTCTGGCCGCTCTTGGGATGATTTTGGTCTATGTGGCGATTCGCTTCGAGTGGCGCTTTGCCGTCGGGGCCGTTTTGGCATTGGCCCACGATACCATTTTGACCTTGGGGCTGTTTTCGCTGTTACATATCGAGTTTGACTTGACGGTTGTCGCAGGGCTGTTAACACTGATTGGTTATTCGCTCAACGATACCATCGTGGTTTCAGACCGTATTCGCGAAAACTTTAGGAAAATTCGTAAAGGGGCTCCGCGCGATATTATTAATGCCTCAATTACTCAGGTATTCAGCCGAACCATTATCACTTCGTTTACAACGGCGATGGTATTGGTGGTATTGTTCTTCTTAGGCGGTAACTTAATCCATAGTTTTGCTGCGGCAATGCTCTTTGGGGTTGTTGTCGGAACTCACTCATCTATCTATGTGGCAAGTTCTTTGGCCCTGTGGTTAGGTGTGAAAAAAGAAGACTTTATGCCGAAAGCAGTGGAAAAAGAAGGCGCAGATCAAAAACCTCTTATGTAGGTCATTTTGTTCTTACTTTTGAAAGCGGCTGAAAGGCCGCTTTTTTTATGCGTTTTCAGATTGAAGTTGGCCATTTTTATCTACTTTTATCAGCGCCATGCCAGCGCGATGAGCGGCTTCAAAACCAAGCTCGGCATCTTCAAAAACAACGCATTGTTTAGGGGATACCCCGAGCGCTTTGGCTGCAGCTAAAAATGTTGCTGGATGCGGCTTATGTTCACTAACATCGTTGGCACTTATAAGTACATCAAAGCAGTGTTCTATTGATTTGCCTTGCAGAAGTTTTAAGGCGTTTTCTCGTTGGCTGCCCGTACCAATCGCGATTTTTTTCTTGTTGTAGTAATCACAAAGCAGTTTAGCTGTGGCGGGAATAAGTTCGCAGTGGTCACGGATTGTGGCAAAATGCTGTGCTTTTGTCTGACTGACTTGCTCTGGGTCTAATGTGAGCTCATAACGATCATTGATGAGTTTGACAATGTTGCGTGATGGCATGCCACCTTTGCTACCTAACCAGGTTTTATCAAAAGGAAAATGGTGAATTTGGCTGGCATGTTGCCAAGCTTCAAGATGGGCAGGCATTGAGTTGACCAAGGTGCCGTCTAGGTCAAAAATAAGAGCTTTATATTCGGACAGATCGAGCATAGTTTTGTGACTTTTGTCGCTTAATGGTAATAAACAAGGTATGGTTAGCAGTAAAAATTTGCAACTAAAATGGGATGTGGAGTTTATCTATGAGTTATAAAGTAGTCGCGTTTGATCTCGATGGGACTCTTATCAATTCGCGTCGTGAGATTACTGAACAGTCAGTACGCGCGATTGAACAGATTCGTCAGCAGGGTGTAAAAGTGGTTATTGTAACAGGGCGGCATCATGTCGCGGTTCGCGCTTATCATCATCAGCTGGGATTAGATACTCCTGTTGTTTGTTGCAACGGTACTTATCTTTATGATTTTAAAAATGACTGTGTGATCCACGGTAATCCGATAGCGCATGATGTCGCGACTCAAATCGTTGATTTTATGGATCACGACTCAATTAATATGCTGATGTACACCACTGATGCGATGAATTACCAACGTGTTGATGACAATATCGCTGGTTTACAAGCATGGGCACAAACTTTAGCCCCTGAGCTGCGCCCGGTCATGCGTCAAGCTGATTTGGCCAAAATCGTCGCCAGTGGCGAAACTATCTGGAAGTTTGTCGCAACGGGTGATGATACTGATTTTATTCACTCTAAAATCTCTGAGATTGAAACTAAATTGCCACTTAGTTGTGAATGGTCTTGGTCTAATCGTGTCGATTTGTCAGCAGCTGGCAACACCAAAGGTAACCAACTAGCTAACTTATTAAATGATTGGCAAATTGACCCATCAGAAGCGATTGCCTTTGGTGATAACGGCAATGATATGAGTATGATTAAACTCGCTGGCGTTGGTGTAGCTATGGGCAATGCCGTCGAGCCATTAAAAGCAGTTGCTGATTATGTAACTGACGATAATGAAAATGAAGGAATAGCCAAAGGGCTGGCTCATTTTTTTAATATTGCTTAAACGCTGAGCATACAGCTTTGGGTTAAATAGTAGATATTGCCCGGTGATAATTTGGCCTGTTTTTTAGCTAAACTGGCCATTTCACTTATCTTTTCAAGCGATGCCTCTAAGTGATTATCCCAATATGTGACGCCGCAGGCCAACTGTGTTAAGGGGAAGAATTTTTCTTCTCCGTTTCTATCGCGAGTAATAATCCCACCATGTAACACGTCTTCTTGGCGATAAAGCGTAGTAGAGCGATTGGCAAAAGCTTGTAACATTTGTCGGATAGCTAATTCCCATTGTGAACGGGGTTTAGTAAAAACTACGATGAAGTCATCCCCACCCACATGGCCAACAAAGCGTGCATGTAAGCGCAGGTATTGCCTTAACAGTTGCGCGACTAACTGAATCATCTGATCCCCGCGTTCATAACCACAATAGTCATTGAACGGTTTAAAATGGTTCAAATCAAAATAGGCAACTGAAAAGGGTTCTGCTTGAACAAGTAGATTCTGTAAAGTTCGATGTAAAGGGACATTTCCTGGCAATAAGGTCAGCGGATTGGCATAGCGCGCTAATTGTAGTTTGTAGTCAGATAGGCGCCGAAGTAACTCTAGAGCATACCCAAGGCCTTGATATTCCCCGTGGTGAGTAATAATAAAAATGCCTTCTAAGTCATCCTTTTTAGCATTACTTAATTTATAGCCGACATCGGATAGCGGCCAATTATTTTCAACTACAACTGGTTGGCTATTCATAATATCGCCGACACAAGTGTGCTGATTTAAAGAGTGCCCAAACGGCCCTGAGAGTCTCTCTAATAGCTGTTCTCGACTAATGCTGCCAATGACTCTATTGTGTTTGTCAACGACCGCAAGATAGTCCATTAGAGGTTCTTTTCGCATCTGTTCTAAGAGTTGATGCGATGGTAGCTCTGGACGGATAGCTGCTACTTTATGCAGCAGTGAAGCGGCGGTATAGGGTTCATCACTGGTAGGCATTTGAAGCTTTTGCAGATGATCTAAAGGCATTGGCGTCGGAGCTGGCTTTTGGATAAAGTAGCCTTGCAGTAAGAATATGTTTAAATTGGTAATCAGCTCAAGTTGCTCGAGTGTTTCAATGCCTTCGGCAATAATAGTGGTCTTTAACTGCTCAGCTAACGAGACCGTTTGTTCGATAGCGGCTGTTGTATGTAAATTTTCCAACATGTTGTTGGCGAAAAAACCATCAAGCTTTAAATAATCTGGTAGTAACTGAAGCAGACTTTGAATGCTGGCATATCCACTGCCAAAATCATCCAAGGCCAATTGAATATTATGTTCACGAAGGGTGGCATAAAATTGCTGGCATTGCGGCGTAAATACGAGTCGAAATGACTCGGTAATTTCAATCACCAATGGTACTAATTGTTGCCATTTTAAAAGTGTACTCAAACTCTTGGGTAAATCATCAAGCAAAGCCCGTGGCGAGAGGTTTAGAAAAAGTCTGCCGCTGAGTTCAATTTTCTGGGCGCGGTTAATGGCCTGTTCGGCTAATAGCCATTCTAATTCAATTCCTTGATTTACTTGATAGGCCGTCTCTAAGAGCTTCAGTGGGTTTCGCAACAATGAGTGTTGAGGGCCACGAGTCAGAGCTTCATAGCCAATAATTTGATGGTGTAGATGGTTCCAAATGGGTTGAAATACGGTGTGAATATCACGGTCAATGATAATTTGGCTGATTAATTGCTCTAAACTTCCCTGTTGGTCCATCATGAAATCCAATTTTGTTGTTATTGTCATTTTATGTGTAACAAATAGGTTTGACCGTTTAATGACAATGCATTGAATTATGGTGTAATTTTTAATGTTAGGGGCTGGTTAAATTAGCATCGTTTTGGTGTTAATTTAGGCATTTTGCAATAAATTCCGGTGTGATTTTGCACAAATAGTAAAAACCAAAGCTAAAGGCTTGACAGCTTGAGGCCCCAACCATAAAATGCGCCTCGCACTAAAAAACTAGCTCGTCAGATTGGGGCTATAGCTCAGCTGGGAGAGCGCTTGCATGGCATGCAAGAGGTCGGCGGTTCGATCCCGCCTAGCTCCACCAATTAAACTGCTAGTTTTTGCACCTTCCCATCGGTATTTGGGGCTATAGCTCAGCTGGGAGAGCGCTTGCATGGCATGCAAGAGGTCAGCGGTTCGATCCCGCTTAGCTCCACCAAATCCTACTTATTTTTTCCCAAGATTGGTTTTAAGAATTTAGCCACTTCACTGGCAATAATCGGCTGTGCTTTGACACTCGGATGGATCCCATCGGCCTGCATCATTTCTTTTTCTTGATAAATCGGTTCAACAAAAAAAGGCATTAATGGTAATTTAAACTGTTGTGCTAATTGATGATAAACTTGATTAAATGATTCGCTATAGCGTTTGCCATAGTTGGGCGGAATTTTGATTTCACTTAAAATCACTCGACATTGCGCTTGCATAGATTGCTGAATCATATTCGTAAGTTGTGTTTTTAAAAATTTGGGGGGTAACCCTTGTAAGCCATCGTTACCGCCTAGTTCTAAAAGACACCAGTTCGGGTGGTATTTAACTAACAGTGCTGGTAAACGGCGTGCTCCGCCGCTACTGGTTTCACCACTGCTGCTGGCATTAATAATCTGAACGTTGGGAAGTTTTTCTTGCAACAGCGTTGGCCACGACTGGCTGGTATTCATGCGATGTCCGGCACTGAGGCTATCTCCTAAAATTAATAGGGTGGTTGTTGCAGCATATGCTTGGATATTCCATAACATTAAGGTGCAGCTGATGAACCAAACTACGATCTTAACCATTGAAAACCTCTCAAAGTCGATGAAAGACGGTCAGGGTGCTTCTTTTCAATTATATCAGCAAGTTAATTTATCAGTTAAAAAAGGTCAATCGGTTGCGCTCACCGGGCCATCTGGATGTGGTAAATCATCATTACTGGCAATGATTGCAGGTCTAGAGCCGTTTGATGAAGGGAATATCGAGTTATTTGGCCAATCGTTAGCTGGGCTTGATGATGAAAAACTTTGTCAGCTCAGAGCCCAATATTTGGGGTTCGTTTTTCAGTCTTTTATGTTAATTCCAGGCTTTAGTGCCAGTGATAACTTGCAAATGGCCAGCTTTATTCAAGATTCTTCATTATCGTTTAACCAAGCCTGTCAGGCACTTGATGAGGTAGGGCTGGCGGATAAAGCGAGTATTGATATTGCGCACTTATCTGGCGGTGAACAGCAGCGCGTTGCTTTAGCCAGAGCGCTTATCAATCGACCTCAGTTATTGTTAGCCGATGAACCCACTGGGAACCTCGACCCAACGACAGGCGAGCGCGTGAGCGATTTGATGTTTCGTATGAATCAAGAGCATCAGATTGGCTTGGTGTTGGCAACCCATGACCCCAACCTTGCTAAGCGCTGTGATCATATCTATGTGATTGAGCACGGAGCACTATATGAGCGAACCTAAGCAGAGTCTATCGCAGTGGCGTTTAAGCGCAGCTCAAGTCGTAAAACATTGGCGCCAAGGCATGCTCTCATTGATGAGTTATGCGCTGATGCTGGCGGTTGCTTGTATGCTGCTAGGGCGTTGGTTTGCGTTAAGTTTAGATGAACAATTCGTGCATCAAAGCCTATCTTTGTTTGGGGCGCAGCGTGCCATTGTTTCTTCTTCAACTGTGCAATTACCAGATGAGCTTAAAAAGTTACCGCTTAAAACCAGCCGCTCAGTGGTATTTCATACCATGGTTTATGCTGGGGATAAGATGCAGCTATTGCGTGTTAGGGCCACCGATAGCGCCTTTCCATTACTCGGCAGTTGGCAACATGAGCCGAATCTAGATTTACGCAAAGGCCAGATTTGGCTCGATCCCCAAGCGATGGCAATTCTAGCGGTTAAGCCTGGTGAGAGGGTGAGTGTAGGGGATGCAACGTTAACCGTTGCAGGGGTTTCTAAAAGCGAGCCATCCACCGGGGCCCATGCTTTTTGGCTAGTGCCGAAGGCGGTGATAAGTCTTGCTGATTTGGCCGCGCTCAACGTTATCCAACCCGGTTCACGGGTGCAATATATTGTTAATTATAGTGGCACGCAGCAAGCGCTAGCTCAGTTGGATGGCCAAATTAAACAATTAGCCCCATCTTGGCAGTATGTCAAAGCCGGACAATTTGCTTCTCGCAGCTCAAATTGGATTGAAAAAGCGCAATTGTTGATGAGCTTAAGCGTTTCGCTCATTGTTCTACTTTGCTTTTATACCATGTTTATTGCGCTGCGAGGTTACTTGCGAATGCAGCGGCGAATGGTCGTTGTCGCGCGAACACTTGGCGCCAGTCATCGGCGTATTTTGCTGATTCTCATGTTACCGCTTATTTATGTTTTTGTCCCAGCAACGCTTATTGGTTGTGGAATTGCTTGGGTAGGATTTACGTTAACAAGCTCTCTAGGGGCTTCTTGGCTTCATTTCTCGGTGCGACATGCACAGGCTTTAGGTCTTGCTTGTCTGCCATTTATCGCCATTGTTTTGATGCTTTATGCCGCTTTTCGCCAATTACGCCAGTGCCCATATCGGCAAATACTGAATCAAAAATTTAAATGGTGGCCTCTGGTAACCATCTGGTTTGTATTCAGCGTGTTGGTCATGGCGGTGTTGATTGGTAATTGGCGCTGGGTTGGCTCTCTTATCATTGCCGTGATGGTAAGTATACTGGTTGTTCGGCTGGCTCGCAGGGCGCTAGTCATTATCTTAAAGAAAATATCAACGCATAAGTCATGGCAATTAGCTGCGATGCAAATTCGCCGGGCAAGCCCTGCAACTGATAGCCTCATTTTGGGGTTAACGCTTGCGATAGGATTAACCGCTACGCTTTGGATTTTGCAGCATCAACTGGTTAACCGTTGGCTTTCTCAGCTTCCAGATAATTCACCCAATTACTTTTTAGTGAATTTGCAACCAAGTAGCCAAGAGCAACTCTCGGCCATTGCTCAACGTTATCATGTTAAGTTATCTAAGCCTTTTACCATGGTCCGAGGGCGATTTAGCGCCATTAATGCAAAACAGCTGTGTCAGCAAAATTGCTCACCCGATGAGCCTAAAGCGCCAGGTCGTGAGCTTAATTTGACACAAAGTGAAACACTACCACAGAGTAATCAGCTCATTGCCGGGCACTGGTTTAAAAATGATGCAGCCCCGAGTGTATCAGTGGCAGAGCGCTTTGCCTCACAAATGCATCTGTCACTTGGGGACAAACTCACTTTTAACATCTATGGCGATACACTGACGCTACCTATTAGCAGTATTCGACGAGTGAACTGGCAGTCATTTCAACCAAATTTCTTTGTGATATTTTCACCCGGAGCGCTTGATGGCTACCCAGGAATGATGATTTCAAGCGCTTATGCAAAAAATAATGCAATCGAATTTTTGGGCTCAGTGCGCAAAATTGACCCAGGTTTTAGTGCCATTGATATTCAACAAATTTTAGGACAAACACAGCAATTGCTGCAGCAGCTGACCTTAGCAATACGATTTATTGCTCTGTTGTTAGTGGCAGCAGCGCTGTTATTGCTCAATGCCCAGTTGGCTCTAGCACTATTTGAACGTCGTCAACAAGTCAGTGTCTGGCGACTATTAGGTATCACACGCAAAAATTTAGGCAAAGCCTTATTGGCTGAATTTTGCTTGCTTGGGTTACTAAGCTCAGTTTTAGCGCTAGTACTTTCACAAATTTTGACTTGGCCTCTGGCCCATCTGCTTGATTTATCTTGGCAGCCGAATATTGTGGTAATGATTGCCATCTTGTTGGTCGGGCCCGGATTGGTTACTCTGGCTGTTTCCCATTTTATTCGGCGACTATTACGGGTTAATCAATGGTTTCGCTGGGGTTCATTTGACTAATGGTGTTGAAATAACTCAGTTAAAGCTTCATCGAGCTCTTTGAACATAAAGGTAAATCCAGCTTGTTGCAGGCGTTGCGGGACAACTCTTTGGCTGGCTAAGACCATTTCACTGAGCTCTCCGAGTGCCAATTGGATAACAAATTGCGGAACCCGCATAAATGCAGGACGGTGAAGATGACTCGCTAATGATTGACTTAACTGAGTATTTGTCACTGGTTTCGGTGCAGTTAAGTTAAATGGACCCTGACAGGTTTTATGGGTGAGCAAATATTCAATTGCATGCACCATATCGTGGATGTGGATCCAGCTTTGATAGTGCTCTCCCGAGCCAATTGGGCCGCCTAAACCACACTTAAATGGTTTAACGAGTTGTTTCATAAGCCCGCCATCACGGCCAAGTACTAGCCCTGTTCGTAATAAGCAAACACGAGTATGATTGCTCGCTCTCAACGCGATTTGCTCCCATTGAAAACAAACTTGATAGGCAAAATCATCTGCCTTAGCCATGGTGTCTTCATAGATAAACTGAGTATGATGATCGCCGTAATAACCGATGGCGCTGCCACTTAGAAACACTTCAGGCGGGTAGCGACTGGCCATAATTAGCTCACACAGATGCTCTGTTATTTTCCAGCGGCTTTGACAAATACGCCGTTTTTTGCGCTCACTCCAGCGGCCATTCGCGATGGGCTCTCCGGCAAGATTTATAATGGCATCAAAGCCGTTAAAATCGCTAAAATCATTAAGTTGTTGATGTGTTGTAATTTGATGGCCCAACTTCTGGTAAGCTTTCAGAGGATGGCGCGTTAGAAGTTCCACATGATGGCCATGTGCAAGTAGGTGAGGAATTAGATGGCTACCTATAAATCCACTGCCACCGGTAATAAATATTCTCATAATGTGGACGCTAGCTGAACCATGCATATAACATAGCAAAAATAGCAAGTATTGAATATTTTAAAGCAAATGGATGTGATCATTTAAGGGACCTTTATGACAAAACATGCATTTATTACAGGAATAGGGCATCGACTTGGCTATTATTTGGCCTGTCAATTGCTGGCAAATGGTTACACAGTGAGTGGCCACTATCATCAAGAACGCCCCAGTGTTGAGTTATTGCGAGCCCAAGGGGTAAACCTCTTGCAGGCCGATTTTTGTCAGGCTAGCTCAGTAAAAGCGCTAATTGAGGAGCTTTCTAAGATTAAACAACTGGATGTTTTAATTCATAACGCTTCTGCCTTTTTCCCAAATCAAAGTGACCCATGGCGCCAAGCTGAAGATTTAACTAAATTAGTTGCAGTACATATGCAAGTTCCACTGCTGATTACAGAGGTCTTAAAAGAGACCTTAGCAAACAGTGATAATGGCTGTATTGTCGCGATGACGGATATTTATGTTCATCACCCCAATGAGCAATATTCAGCATACTGCGCCAGTAAATCAGGGCTAGATAGCTTGATGCAATCATATGCTCGGTTATTAGCACCTAAAGTGCGGGTGAACTGTATCGAACCAGGTCCGATACTTTTTCTGCCTGAGCATGTTGAGGCTCATCGACAGCAGGTTATGCAACAGACTTTATTGCATCGTGAAGGCGGGCTCGAGCCTATTTGGCAAACGCTATTAATGATATTGCAAAATCAGTTTTTAACTGGGGCTCGTATTGCCGTGGATGGTGGTCGCTCGGTCGCCAAGCTTTAGTTGCTCACGGGTAAGTGTAAAACGAAAAAAAGGCCCGTGGGGGGAGCGTTTTGCACTGAGCTCTTGATACAAGTCTTTAAGATAATCAGGGACCCTGGACTTATCGAGAGTCGCTGGTTGATGACTATAAAAAATGATGTCGAGATCCAGAGCTCTATCTTTGATACTACGCAATGGATCTGTGCGGTCTCGGCCATGGTTTGCTTCAAGCTGATTGAAAAAGGCTTTGACTTCGCTGGCACTTTGTTCAGTTGTAAATTCAAATAGGCTATTTACAAATAGCTTAGAACTATCTATGTTGCAGGGCTTAGTATAAAGAAACGATGAAAACCGAATCGGTGTTGAAAAATGGTGTATTAATTCTTCAACAGCATTAGGAACATGTTCTTCGGGCGTAATGTTACTTCCTAAACTACAAAGATAAAACATTGATACTCCTTATCATGTGGGGGAGCTATCTTAAGCTTAAGGGCTGTCGATCTTTCGGGATTGAATTTGTTCAAATTAAACGCATTATGAACACGACGCATTCTGTGTTTTTTTAAGTTAAGCAAGCCATGTGCCAAAGTTGATGATGCATTTAAATGAACCTGAAGGGCTGCATCACCGGCGGATTTATTCAGCGTTAAACGCTCTTTGTGGAGAATGACTTCACGCTCGCACGTTTATCTGCCTAAATCCGCTTTAGATTGGCGCAAAACGAATCACAAAAGGTCAAAAGCCCCTAGTCAATTTAGTTATATTAACGATAAATGGCTTAATTTGGATCACCTTATGAGCTCTAATATGCAAAAAGAACAACCTGTTACTTCTATTTCCCACTTTTTGTTGGGATGTGCCTCTGTGGTGGTGTTATTGGCCGGCCTTAAGGCTGCAACGCCAATTTTACTACCTTTTCTGCTCGCCTTTTTTATCGCTATTATTACTAACCCCGCGGTAGTTGCTTTGACTCGTTGGCGAATTCCTCGAGTTGTTGCAATATTACTCATATTAATTTTTGTAGTGGTATTGATTTTGGGGTTTGCTGGGGTTGTCGGCTCGTCGATTAATGATTTTAAAGAAGCGATTCCGCAGTATCGCACTCAGCTGCTGAGCCATTTATCTTGGTTGACTAAAATTGCAGGGTATTTTGATATTCATCTGTCCAAAGAGATGATTCGTAGCTACTTTGACCCTGGCGTGGTATTTGGGGTATTTGCCAATACGTTAAGTGGGTTAAGTAGCATGGCAACCGATCTGTTCATTATTTTGCTGACGACGGTGTTTATGTTATTTGAAGCCGAATCATTACCCAAACGTCTTGCCAAAGATGGACATGCTGGAAAAAATTCACCCTTTTATCGGTTCACCCGAGCTGTTAATCATTATATGGGCGTTAAAACCGTGGTCAGCCTGATTACGGCAATACCAATTACCATTGTGTTGTGGTGGATGGGGCTTGATTACGCCATTTTATGGGGCCTTTTAGCGTTTATATTAAATTTTGTCCCAAACATTGGCTCGCTTATCGCAGCGATTCCAGCCGTTTTACTTGCTGTCGTTCAATTAGGTTTTAGTGATGCACTCGGTGTCGCCCTGACATATCTTATCGTGAATTTGGTTGTTGGTAATATCATTGAGCCGAAGATGATGGGGCGCGGGCTGGGATTATCCTCTCTGGTTGTAATTTTATCGTTAATCTTTTGGGGATGGCTCTTTGGCAGCGTCGGAATGCTGCTATCTGTGCCTTTGACGATGGTGGTGAAAATTGCTCTTGAATCAAGTCCTAATGGCCAGCGTTTTGCTCGTTGGTTAAGTCATCAGGATGAACTAGATAGCTAATCACATCATTTGGCAGTTGATTATAGATAAAGTACACATAATCAGCTGCCTGCAGTCACCTGTCTTTTTTGTCTTCTTGAGCCGCCACGTCATGAGAGTATTAGCACTCATAACAAAACATGCTCATTCTTATCCTCTTTTTGTGAAATTGAAGTTTAACTATTAGATGGTAAGTGACATAGATTTTTTAGAAAATGGTTGAGTTTCATAAAAATCTATGATTGTGAATAAAATTGCCATTTTTTATGAAATTATCCACAAAATCTGTGGATTAAATTGTGGATTAAGGTTGGTAGATTAATTAACTATATGAATATTAGATACTTTTTAAGATGTATAAAAAATAGGTAGCTGACCACTAACCGTTGATTAAATAACCGAACATCTTAAAGAGAGCTGTTTTTTAGCCAGTTTTACATCCGAAACATGACTAATTTGTACTGTATTTAGATACAAAAAAGCCGCAACTTAGGCACTCGTTAAAGTGATTGAGCTGCGGCTCTACCTTAATCCTTAAGTGGATTATTTAGCTTGAGATGCCTGAATCGCTGTCAGTGCAATTGTGTAGATAATATCTTCAACTAATGCACCACGAGACAAATCGTTTACAGGTTTACGCATACCCTGCAGCATTGGACCAATACTGATAAGGTCAGCACTACGCTGTACAGCTTTGTAGGTTGTGTTCCCGGTGTTCAAGTCAGGGAAGACAAATACAGTTGCTTTACCGGCAACAGGACTGTTTGGCGCTTTGCTTTTCGCAACGTTTTCCATAATTGCTGCGTCATACTGCAATGGACCATCAATCGACAGGTCTGGACGGCGTTCTTGAGCCAATTTAGTCGCTGCACGAACTTTATCTACGTCATCACCTTGACCAGAGTTACCAGTTGAATAGCTGATCATAGCAACGCGAGGTTCAACACCAAATGCGATAGCTGATTCAGCAGACTGGATAGCAATATCTGCCAGCTGTTCTGCTGTTGGGTCTGGGTTAATTGCACAGTCACCATAAATCAGAACTTGATCAGGCATCAGCATGAAGAAGATAGATGAAACCAGATTAGCTCCAGGAGCTGTTTTGATTAACTGCAGTGGTGGACGAATGGTATTAGCTGTTGTGTGTACAGCACCAGATACTAAGCCGTCTACTTTGCTTTCAGCCAGCATCATTGTTCCGAGTACAACGTTATCTTGCAGTTGTTCACGGGCAACGACTTCGGTCAGGCCTTTTTTCTTACGCAGTTCGCACATTGGGCCAACATACTGTTCACGGATTTCGTTTGGATCCATGATAGTTACGCCTTCAGGCAATTTAACACCTTCTTGCGCTGCAATACGTTGAATTTCTTCAGGGTTACCTAAAAGAATTGAGCGAGCAATACCACGTTCAGCGGCAATAGAAGCAGCTTTAATCGTGCGAGGTTCATCACCTTCAGGTAAGACAATAGTTTTACCTGCTTTGCGAGCCATTTCAGTTAACTGATAACGGAAAGCTGGTGGTGACAGACGACGAGGACGAGCTGATTCAGAAGTCAGCGATTCAATCCAATGTTTGTCTACGTGACCGGCGATATAGTCTTGAACCTGTTCAATGCGAGTTGCATCGTCAACTGGAATATCCATGTTGAAGCTTTGCATTGCCAGAGCTGTTTGCCAAGTATTTGAGTTAATCAACATAACAGGCAGACCAGTTGTAGCAAGAGCCTGTTCGCAAATCTGCATAACTTCTTTTTCTGGCTGATAACCACCAGTTAAGAGCAGAGCGCCAACTTTGACACCATTCATTGCAGCCAGACAAGCTGATACGATCACATCACTGCGATCGCCAGATGTGACTAGCAAGCTTCCTGGTTTGATGTGCTCAATCATGTTTGGAATGCTGCGAGCGCAGAAAGTAACACGACCAAGACGACGAGAGTTTAATTCGCCTTCGTTAACGATAGTGGCACCTAAGTGTTCTGCTAAGTCTTTAGCTCGTGGTGCGATAAGAGCTGGATTCCATGGAATGCAACCTAAAATCCGCATTGGGCTTTTGCTGAACATCTGCAGAACTTCAAGATTATTCGAAGCTGCTGGTGCATTTTTATCGAACATTTCAGCCAGGTCTGGGCGGCTTGGATGTTTTTCATTAATAGGAGCACCAACTTTGTTGATGATGCAGCCAATGATTCGTTTGTTGTTGATCCCGCCGAAACTGTTCGCAGCAATGTCCATGCGTTCTTTGAGTTGCTGTGATGAATCGCTGCCAGGGTAGGTTACAAATACGATGTCAGCATCTAATGCTTTAGCAATACCATAGTTGATGGTATTGGCATAAGAGCTGGCATTGCTTGGAACAATCCCTTCAACGACAACGACTTCAGAACCTTTGGTTCCGTCATTGTAGCGAGCGACAATTAATTCGAGCAAGTCATCAACTTGGTTTGCGCTGATCATGTTTTCAGCAACTTCAGCGGCAAATGGTTCCGGAGGAGTAATGTTAGTTGCGTTAGAGATAATCGCGGTTGTACGGTCGGGACCTGAATGACGGAAATAACTAGACTGTGCAATCGGTTTAAAAAAGTTAACGTTAACGCCATTACGTTCCATGGCGCGGACCATACCAAGACTTACCGAGGTGACTCCAGAGCCATCACCGACCGGTACTAACATAATTGTGCGAGCCACTGCTCTACCTCACTTATATGTTGATGAAACGAAGAAGGGACCTTCATGGTCCCTTCGGTTGTAATTAGTTTTTGCTTTCAACCAGGGCGGTTGCATCGCGAGCGATGACTAGCTCTTCATTGGTTGGAATGACAAACATTGCTGGGCTGTCATCGGTTGAGATTTTGCCCGATGCTCCAAGCGTTGCTTTAGCATTTTCTTCTTGATTAATATCAAGACCTAGCAGACCTAAGTGGCTAACGATACGAGTACGTGCTGGCGCTGAGTTTTCACCGATACCACCGGTGAAGATGATTGCATCTAAACGGCCTTCAAGGGCAGCTGTATAAGATGCAATGTATTTTGCAATGCGATAGCAGAATACATCTTTAGCACGAGCGCCACGTTCATCACCTGCAGTTGAATGTTCTTCAACCCAACGATAATCGTTGCTTTCTTCGCTAAGGCCTAACAGGCCTGATTCTTTAGTCAACATGCGGTCAACTTCATCCAGTGTATAACCTAAACGGTTCACCAGATGGAAGATGATAGCCGGGTCGATATCGCCACTACGAGTACCCATTACAACACCTTCAAGAGGTGTCAGTCCCATAGAGGTATCAACACATTCGCCATTTTTAATCGCAGCGATTGATGCACCATTGCCCAAGTGAGCCGTAATCAGGTTACATTCACTTAAATCTTTGCCCAGCATTTTTGCAGCTTCATTGGCAACATAACGATGGCTAGTCCCATGGGCGCCATAACGACGGATACCATGATCGCGATACAGTTTATAAGGTAAGCCGTAAAGATAAGCTTTACGAGGCATAGTCTGATGGAAAGCTGTATCAAAAACAGTAACGTGTTTCAGGTTAGGGAAGCTTTTCATTGCAGCGCTAATCCCAACCAGTGCTGGTGGGTTATGCAGCGGTGCAAAATCAGAGCACTCTTCTAAGCCTTTAATAACTTCATCATCGACAATAACAGACTGGGTGAATTTTTCACCACCACTGACGATACGGTGACCAACGGCAATAATATGCTCGTTAAGTTCTGGGTTTTTCGCGAGAATTTTTTCAACGATGAAATCAATTGCTTCTTGGTGAGTGGCTTTAGCACCTAAATCAGCTTTACTTTTTTCGCCGTGAACTTTCCAGCCGATACGTGCATCATCAAGGCCTAAGCATTCTGCTAAACCAGTAATTTTTTCTTCTCCCGAATCAGGATTCAGGATTGCAAATTTGAGGGATGAACTGCCACAGTTCAACACTAGAACAAGCTTTTCGCTCATGGATCATTCCTGTTGATTGGACCAGAATATTAACAATAAATCAGTTGTCAGATGCATGGTTTTCCGTGAATCTGATAACTGCGCTATAAATGAATGCGGATAGATTTGTTATCGTTATAGTATCGTAACAAATAAGGATCTACACTTAACGTATGGTCGTTACTACCCGGCATATTGAAAACGGGATCAGATCATATCGAATTTGTTGTAAAATAAATACAGAACTTTAAGTAAAATTTAGTTTTTTCGTAACAAAATAACTATTTGTTGGTTTAAATCAAAAATGGTATGGCGGGAAGAGAAGGCATGAGTGATTTTTCGACGACCATTAAAGACGGTGTTCATTACGCAAAACATTGGCCCAGTGAACCAGCCCTTGCCTCAATTTTTATTGAGCATCGGGTGATTAGTATGATTCCTTGGGTGAATAAGGTGATGCCGGCTTTAGCTGTTATTACTTTGTTGTTACCTTATTTAGGACAACAGATGCATATGTTGCCTCAGTCAGCTGTGTTTGCGGTGTTATTTTTATCGGCGCCGTTTCATGTTTATTATTGGCTAGGGCATCGTTCTAAAACATCGTTGCCACCATCATTGGCTCATTGGTACCGAGAACTGCACCATAAATTAAAGCTTGCTGGCGAGTCGATTCAGCCACTGGCGCAAAATCCGCGTTACATTGAACTTGCCGACATTTTGCGTAAGGCATTTGACCGTTTTGACCGAGGCTTTGTCATTTATGGTGAGTCATAACTGAATCTCAGTTATTTCGTTGATAGACGTGCAGTGTAAACTGCGCTTCAACGTTATTTGAGTCAGTTTTAAATTGTTCTCGGATGTGGTCGGTGAGTTTCCAGCCAAATGGCGTCATTCCCATGAGTCTTTGGCGATCCTCAGCATTTAGCCTCATGGTGTATTCAATATTAATACTTTCTAGAAGCGTAAGCCCCTCAATGAGTTGAGGCTGATTATTATGCGCTCTCAGTTCTGGATAGATATATTGTCTAAGTTGTTTTAAATGCCAAGGACCTGGAACCGCTACAATGAGGTGTCCTTGGGGTTTTAGGCAGCGAGTTACTTCTGTGTCATGCTGCGGGGCAAAAACCCGGGTAATCACCTCTAGAGAGTCATCAGCAAAAGGTAGGCGCTGGTTGCTTGCGACAATGAACTGACAGCTTCTGTAGTGCTTGGACGCATATTTTATCCCTTCTTTTGAGATGTCACAGCCCCAAACTTGGTTGCTATCATTTTTTAGCTGGTGAGTGTAAAAGCCTTCACCACAGCCGATATCTAAAATCTCTTTTCCATGAGCGAGCGCTTTGACTAACTCTGAGAGTTTGTCAGCAAGTGGTTGATAATGCCCGGCATCTAAAAACTGCTGGCGGTCATGAAGCATTTGCTTATTATCACCAGGCTCTTTAGAGCGTTTATATTGCACGCTCAGCAAATTAACATACCCTTCTTTTGCTTTGTCAAAACAGTGGTTGTTATCACAGCGAAGCTGTTGATTTTGGCTATGAAGAGGGTGTTGGCAAAGAGGGCAGATAAGAATGTCAGACATAAGCGCTAATGATTGGTTGGAATCGCGTTATTTTAGTCAATCTCTTGAATGGGTCAACATCACAGGGCGTTAGTGAGGGAAATACTTCTTTATAGTTGCAGGTAAGATAAATCGGCCCAGATGAGCCGATCTATTTTAAAAGATAACTTTAGGGTTATATTCGAGGAGAATTTTTTGCAGTTTAGCCATGGTTTCTTTCGATGGTGCTTCTACGCCTTCAAGCGGATATTTTTCACCCATCTCTTTCCATTTATGTTCTCCAAGGACATGGTAAGGGAGCATTTCAATTCGCTCAATGTTTTCCATATCTTGAATAAACTCACCTAGCAATCGGGCTGAACGTTCATCGTCTGTGTAGCCTGGAACGACTACATAACGGATCCAAGTTCGCTGATTAATTTGCTGTAGGTATTTTGCAAAATCTAAAGTTCGATGGTTACTGACGCCTGTTAAAACCTGATGAACTTCGTCATCAACCTGTTTCAAATCGAGCATAACCAAGTCGGTTTCACTTATCAGCTCATCAATAACATCGGTATGTTTTCGAACATATCCGTTTGTGTCTAAACAGGTATTAATCCCATGTTCATGACAAGCATGGAAAAGATCACGAATAAATTCTGCTTGCAAGATAGCTTCGCCACCAGATGCTGTGATGCCACCGCCGCTTGCATTCATGTAACTCTTATATGGAAGCATTTCGTTGATTAAATCATCAACGGTTACTTCTTTACCAGTATGTAGATCCCACGTATCGCGGTTATGGCAATACATACAACGCATTAAACAGCCTTGCATAAAAACAACAAATCGGATCCCGGGACCATCCACGGTGCCACATGATTCAGTTGAATGAATTCGGCCTTTAATTTGTGCCATAACAACAAGCCTCCTATTAAAAAGGCCTTGTCCATATGGGCAAGGCCTTTTGCACCTGAATAATTACTTATTCTATCAGGTTACTCATACAATTACATGTGGTCTGTAAAGGTACGAGTAACAACATCCTGCTGCTGTTCGCGAGTCAGAGAGTTAAACCGAACGGCGTAACCAGATACACGAATTGTCAGCTGTGGATATTTGTCTGGGTTTTCCATAGCGTCTAACAGCATTTCACGGTTCATAACGTTCACGTTCAAGTGTTGACCACCTTCAACAGCTTCTTCGTGGTGGAAGTAACCGTCTAACAGACCAGCCAAGTTACCGCGACGAGAGTCATCTTCTTTACCCAAAGCGTTAGGAACGATTGAGAAAGTGTAAGAAATACCGTCTTGAGCGCTTGAGAATGGCAGTTTACCAACAGAAGTCAGTGAAGCTACAGCACCTTTTTCATCACGACCGTGCATTGGGTTAGCGCCAGGAGCAAATGGAGCACCACCGCGACGACCATCAGGTGTAGAACCTGTTTTTTTACCATATACAACGTTAGAAGTAATGGTCAGGATTGACTGAGTTGGAGTTGCACCACGGTATGTTTTAAGTGCACGAACTTTGTTCATGAACCGTTCAACCAGGTCACAAGCGATTGAGTCAACACGTTCGTCGTTGTTACCGAATTTAGGATAGTCACCTTCGATTTCGAAATCGACAGCAACACCATCTTCGTCACGAATTGGTTTAACTTTAGCGTATTTGATAGCAGACAGTGAGTCAGCAGCAACTGACAGACCAGCGATACCACATGCCATTGTACGATATACGTCACGGTCATGCAGAGCCATCAAAGAAGCTTCATAGCTGTATTTATCGTGCATGAAGTGGATACAGTTCAAAGCGGTGACATACTGTTTAGCCAACCAGTCCATGAAGCCGTCCATTTTAGTGAATACTTCATCAAAGTCTAAGTATTCGCTAGTGATACGGTCCATTTTAGGGCCAACTTGGATTTTTTTCTTCTCATCCATACCACCGTTGATTGTATACAGAAGAGTTTTAGCCAAGTTTGCACGAGCGCCAAAGAACTGCATCTGTTTACCAATAACCATTGGTGATACACAACATGCGATTGCATAGTCATCGCTGTTGAAGTCAGGACGCATCAGGTCATCGTTTTCATACTGGATTGAAGAAGTATCGATAGATACTTTAGCGCAGAAACGTTTCCAACCTTCAGGCAGCTGTTCTGACCACAGTACAGTCATGTTTGGTTCTGGTGAAGGACCCATGGTGTACAAAGTGTTCAAGAAACGGAATGAAGTACGAGTAACCAGTGTACGACCGTCAAGGCCCATACCGCCTAGTGATTCAGTAGCCCAGATTGGGTCGCCTGAGAACAATTCATCATATTCAGGAGTACGCAGGAAACGAACCATACGAAGTTTCATAACAACGTGGTCGATCATTTCCTGAGCTTCTTCTTCAGTCAATTTGCCAGCAGCCATATCACGTTCGATGTAGATATCGAAGAATGATGAGTTACGACCAAATGACATTGCAGCGCCGTTTTGTGATTTAACAGCAGCCAGATAACCGAAGTAAGTCCATTGGATTGCTTCTTGAGCAGTTTCAGCAGGACGGCCAATTTCGCAACCATAAGTTGCAGCCATTTCTTTAATCTGACCCAGAGCGCGGTATTCTTCAGAAATTTCTTCACGGCGACGGATAACTTCTTCCATTTTTTCGCCGGTTTCTGTTGCTTTGTACAGTTCTGGTTCTAAAGAGTCGTGTAATTTAACACGTTCTTTCATCAGATAGTCGATACCGTATAGAGCGATACGACGATAGTCACCGATGATACGACCACGACCATAAGCATCTGGTAGACCTGTTAAGATCCCAGCTTTACGACAGTTACGGATTGAACTGGTGTAAACGTCGAAAACGCCTTGGTTATGAGTTTTACGATAATCAGTGAAGATGTGTTTTACTTCAGGGTCAAGAGTACGGCCATATTCTTTGCATGAGTTTTCAACCATGCGAATACCACCGAACGCGATGATAGCCCGTTTCAGAGGTTTTTCAGTTTGCAGGCCAACAATTTTTTCTAAATCTTTGTTGATATAACCAGCATCGTGAGAGGTGATAGTGGATGCTTTGTCAGTATCAAAGTCAAGAGGAGCATGAGTGCTGTTCTCAACTTTAATGCCTTCCATTACATTGTTCCACAGCTCAGTAGTTGCTGCAGTTGCACCAGCAAGGAAACTTTCATCCCCTTCATAAGGTGTGTAGTTTTTTTGGATGAAGTCTCGAACGTTGGTTTCTTTTTGCCAATCACCCTCAACAAAACCTTTCCAGGCCTGAGTGTTTTGTTCTGCCATGTTATACCTACCTTTAACTAATCAGTAGAAAAGAAATTGATTCGCTTGCATTCAGAAAGTGTCGGTGGCAGCCGACATAAGCTGAACGAAATATGCTAAAACCAATATTCCGGTTTTTGCAGGATAGGATAAAAATTGACCAATAGCATCATTTCTAAGCTGGTTAATCTTAGTCCTTAACCCGCTGTTCTTAAGTATGGCTAGATTGTACAAAGGTGCTTGAGGTCACAACTTGATCATGATCAACCGTCCTCCGCTATTATGTAAACTAACTACATATATAGATAAATAATTGCGCTAAGCGATTAACAATCCAGCACATTCCGCCATATTTTTAAAATTATCATCTAGGAAGCACGTTAAATTGGTTATTATCTAGCCATCTTTTAATATCAAATGTATTTTCTCTCGATTTTTCTTTATATATAGGTGCTCTTTTTGCCCACCATTGGTTGGCTGGGTCGCATCGGCGTTTCTATTTGTATTTTTTGCCGTACAATGGTAATTTCGCAGCCGCAAAACAAGGTTGCATATATAGTCATAATCCACAGGTAGTTATTCATATGGGTGATATTCCTGCGCTGCAGGTCAAAGAGATACATAAAGTTTTTGGCAGCAACGAAGTCTTAAAAGGGATCGATTTGACAGCACATAAAGGTGATGTCATCTCAATCATCGGCTCTTCAGGGTCAGGTAAAAGTACGTTTTTGCGTTGCATTAATTTGCTCGAAGTCCCAACCAAGGGCGACATTGTGCTCCATGGCGAGGCGCTGCGATTTAAACATAATCGCCAAGGTGAACGGGTTCCGGCAGATAAAAAGCAAGTTCAGCGAATTCGTTCTAAGTTGGCGATGGTTTTTCAAAGCTTTAACTTATGGTCGCATATGACGGTGATGGACAATATTATCCAGGCGCCTGTTCATGTGTTAAATGTGCCACGCAAAGAAGCAGAAGAACGCGCCAAAGAGCTGTTAAATAAAGTTGGATTATATGAACGCAGAGATTATTACCCTGCTCATATGTCTGGTGGGCAACAGCAACGAGCGGCTATTGCTCGAGCTCTGGCGGTTGACCCGGAAGTGATGCTTTTTGATGAACCAACATCAGCGCTTGATCCAGAGCTAGTTGGTGATGTGCTCAAAGTGATGCGTGATTTGGCCGATGAAGGCCGAACTATGGCCGTTGTGACTCACGAAATGAGTTTTGCTCGCGATGTTTCATCACATGTGATGTTTTTACATCAAGGCATCGTTGAAGAGCAGGGCACTCCAGAGAAAGTTTTCGGAAACCCTGATTCAGAGCGCATGAAACAATTTTTATCGCCCAAGTATTAATGGCTAATATCAACTGGCTTTAAGAGCGTAGCGCTGTTACTAAGCCAGTTGATTTGTCTTATCTTAGCTAAGAGCCGCAAATGCAGGGCGTTGAGATATTTCTTTTTGCCAACGATGAATACTGGGCCACTGCTGATCAATTTCAATCTCCATTTTGCTTGCCATTTTTAGCATGATAAAGGTGCTAATATCGGCAACACTAAATGAGCTTCCGGCAATATACTGATGCGCAGCGAGTTGAGCTTCGATTTTTGGAAGTATCTTTCTAAATCGTAATAAAGCTTCATATCCCCAGTCTTCAATGCAGTTCTCGCGGTCTTTATAAACTTGCTTAAGATTGCGAATGGCTTGCGCTATGAGTACGATGCCTTGCAGCTCAATGATTCGTTGCCACATTTCAATTTGGGCTCGTTCTAGGTGTGATTGTCCAAATAAAGCTGGGTGTGGATGAATTTCCTCAAAGTAACGGCAGATAGCAATCGATTCACACAAGTAGTCGCCATTATCAAGTTCAAGCGTCGGAACAAGGCCGTTGACGCTTTTTTTGCAAAAGTCTTCTTTAAGGTTATCACCAGCCCTAACATCGATGATCTCTCTTGGGATATCCATCCCTTTCTCAGCTAAAAATAAGCTAACACGAAGACAGTTCGGAGTGCTCGGCGTTTCATATAGTTTCATGCTTTTTCCTCATGATTCCTTGCCTTAAAACCTGAGTCTATGCTATTGCAATAACCGCTGAAGATAAACCAATATTCTGACATAGTGCAATTTACTAGCACTTTATGTTTTTATTTAAGCTATTCAAAGCGCTGTCGATAACCTGTTTATCACCATAAAGTTGCTTGCAGATTAACCCAAAATAATGATAAATAGTCAGAGCCAGATAGCGCTAAACGGTGTTACAAGCCATAGGCACACTTCATTGCAGCATGAAATAACGATATATAAAAATGCAATTATTTAAAGGAATATAGATTAAGGGATCTTTATGAAGTTATCAGTCGTAACAAGGATGCTTATTGGATTTGCAGTACTCTTTGTATTAATTTGCTCAGTGGCTTGGATCGGCCAACGGACAGTTTCTCATATCACTAATCAGGAAAATATCGTTGTTCATCGGTTGCTACCCATGACCGAAAAAACCAACCAACTCTCGGGTATATTGCTTAGTTCATCGCGTTTAGTGGGTCTTTATACCAATTCAGATCAAGCAAAACAGCGACAACAACTTAAAGCGCGCCACGATAAACTGAAAAATCTCTACCAAAGCACGATTCAATCTTTAGTAGATAATGCCAAACCTTATCCTGTCATGCAGCAACCGCTGAGTGATATTCAACCACTTGCTGATAAAGTCTTCTCAATTGCTGAACAGCTTATGAGCTTGCATGAACAGTGGCTGGCTGATAAACAACAGGTGCAGCAGCTGCATCAAAGTTATCTTTCTGATTGGGCCTATTTCAAAGACGATGCGCAATCGGTGAATGATACTGTTGATTCATCACAGCGTTGGCTGACATTATCGTTAATGAGTTCGGGGGTTTCCATCCAACAGACGCTTAATAAAGCGTTTTATGAAAGCGATCCACAAAAAGTTAAACAAGAGCTGACCGTCATTAGTTCATATATCAAATCTTTTAATAGTAAATATAGTCAGCTTAAAACGAATGTGGGCCAGGCGAGCGATGATTTAGCACCCTATATTAAGTCATTACAAAACTTAAATTCCGATGCTGGTTTGATTGGAAAAATGAAGCAGGTTGGGACGTTAACCACGCAACAGGCAGCTTTATTTAGCCAATTAAATCAGGTGATCGACAAGTCTTTAGCAATTGTGAATCAGGCCCATCAACATTTGAGTCAAATCAGTTCCAATGTTGCCCAGCAGACCCAAAGCAATGTTGAAAGCTCGCGGTGGTTAATGGTGGCGGGCGTCATTGTTTCATTAATTTTGGCTATTTTGGTCGGCTTTAACCTTATTTCGAGTATTCGTGGCCCACTTAAAAGCACCCTTGGTCATATTCAACGTATGGTTGCCGGTGATTACAGCGAACAGTTAACGGTTAAGCGGATGGATGAATTTGGTCAAATATCCACTCAATTAAATGAGCTGACCACCCAGTTAAATCAGATTGTTCACTCCATTATTGATGATGCTAGCGAACTTGAAAAACAAGCTGAACATGGCGTTCAAGCAAGTGATCACACCCGCAAGTTGATGTCGAGTCAGTCGCAAAAAACTGAAACTGTTGCCAATAACATGCAGCTTATGGCCGAACAGGTTCGTGAAGTGTCGCAGCAGGCCGATGCCTCTGGTGAGTTAGTGGCGAAGGTGAGTGAACAGACAAGCCAAGGACGACAGGCCATTCAACAAACATTGTCGATGACCAACCAGCTTCAAGAGATGATGATGGATATGGTCGGTCATATGAGCGAATTACAAACTCGTAGTCAAGATATCGGCTCAATTGTTGATGTTATTGAGAATATCTCAGAGCAAACTAATCTTTTGGCTTTAAATGCTGCCATTGAAGCGGCGCGAGCAGGCGAACATGGCCGTGGCTTTGCGGTGGTTGCAGAGCAAGTGCGGCATTTGGCAACCCAGACACAAAGTTCAACTCAAGAGATTTTACAAGTGATTCAACAACTGCAATCTCAGTCAGAAAAAAGTGTCCAGATGATCCAAGAGGGTCAGCAGATGACGAGTGAATGTGTTGAACAGGTCAATCATAATGACCTAACGTTGCAATCGATTGCAGAGCAGCTTATTACCACGCAACAATATAGCGAGCAGATTATGGATCAGGCTCGTCAAGCGTTAGCAGTGGTCAATGAGGTCACTGAACACTCGCAGCAAATTGTGCATTTAAGCCAGCAAGCTGATAACGATGCTTCGATACAGCAAGAAGGAAGCGTGGCGTTAAAAGCTCGTTCTGAACAGCAATTAAGACGGATGGATCAATTTAAACTTGCATAATAATGAAAATTTGCCAAAGTTAATTCAATGACTTACATGCAAAAAAGCGGGTTGAATGGAAACTTCGAGTGATATTTTCATCTGTGCATTATTGTTTGATGGGCAAGGCGGCGCTCAATCACTGGATATTGAGCAGATCCAAAACTGGCAGCCCGAACAAGGGCTGCTATGGTTGCACATCGATTGCGCTAACGAAGCGGGTCGGCAATGGTTAGTCAATGAAAGTGGCATTGATGAAGTTTTAAGTACCGCTTTGTTAGATGAAGATACTCGTCCTCGTGTCACCCACTTTAGTGCTCAGCAATCATTGGTATTTTTACGTGGGGTTAATTTAGCAGAAGGCGCCGAGCCTGAAGATATGGTTTCGCTGCGGATCCTTGCCACTCGTGAACGTATTTTAACAACGCGTTGGCGTAAGTTGATGTCGGTTAGCGATATCATTAGCGCTTTAAAAAGCGGTGAAGGGCCGATTAGTACCAGTGACTTTTTGGCCCAGATCAGCGACTTGTTGTTGAGCCGTATTGATACAGTTGTTGAAGAGCTTGAAGAGCAGATGGGTGAGCTTGAAGAAACACTTATTGATGAGAATGCGCAGCGCCTAAGGGGCGATTTAATGGCATTACGGCGGCGCAGTATTAAATTGCGTCGCTATCTTGGTCCGCAGCGCGAGGCTTTAGCAAAACTTGCCACTGAAAGACGCAGCTGGATTGATGAGGATAGTCGCCCTCAATTGCAAGAATGTACCGATCGTTTAGTACGTTTTGTTGAAGAGTTGGATGCGATTCGAGAACGCGCAATTGTTGCTCAAGAAGAGCTTACCAGTCAGGTTTCAGACCAGATGAACCAGCGCATGTATGTTATGTCGCTGATCGCAGCTATTTTCCTCCCATTAAGTTTTATTACAGGTCTTTTAGGGATTAATGTCGGTGGAATTCCAGGCGGACAAAGCTCATTAGGATTTGCTGTCGTTAGTGTTTTATTGATTATTATAGCGGGACTTATTCTGACACTTTTTAAATCTAAAAAATGGTTTTAATTATTTTCATCTAGACCTATTATAATAAAATTGTCAGTAAATTGCTTTATTTGGATCATTAAATAAATTGTATTTGTTGGTTTTGAATAAAGTTAATTTTATGTAATAAAAAATAATTTTTATCGTTTTTTATTCTACATGGCTCACATATAAATATGTTTTGTGAGCTATATCAGAATATTTATAAAAACAAAAAACACAATAATTTCAATATGTTAGTATTTATTTATATGTTATAAAAATATTTCTCATGTTAATTATGTGAATTTTTAAATTATGTTGTATAACAAGTTTAAATCACGCTTAAAAAATGAATATTTGTGATCTTTGTTACATACAAATATTAAATTAACCTATTTTTGGTCATCTGCACAAAAAACACCCTTTCTATTAATGCTTCTTTCTGTATACGCCCCTATTTAATTGCCGATACCCTAACTCAAGTACCTTACAATTAGATGGAATACCATAATGAATAAGATTACGAAGCTAATTATTGTAGTCGCAATAGGGGCGATTATTTGGTTTATTCCGCAGCCTCAAGGAATATCCCCACAAGCATGGCATGTATTAGCATTATTTATCGCAACCGTTGTTGGATTCATAATGCAGCCGTATCCGTTTAGTGTGATGTCTCTGTTGGCCTTAGGAGTTGCCTCTGTGACTGGGGTAATGCCAATTGATGGCATTTTGCACGGATATCAAACTACCGTTGCTTGGTTGATTTTAATTGCATTTTTATACTCAGCCAGTTTTGTTAAAACTGGACTGGGTAGCCGAATTGCATATGTATTAATTAAGTATATGGGGGCCAGTTCGCTGCGTTTGGCTTATGTGTTGGGATTAGCTGACATTATTATTGCGCCAGCAACACCATCCAATACAGCAAGAGCCGGTGGGATTATTTATCCCATTGTGAAATCAGTGGTTGAGGGGTTTGACTGCTATCCAGATAAAAATCCACGTAAAATCGGCTCGTTTTTGATGATGTCAACGTTTTACTCAAACTCTACATCATCAGCCATGTTTATGACATCAAGTGCTTCAAATCCTCTTTTAGCATCGTTAGTTTTAACTACCGTTGGCATTCATATCGGTTGGGGTTTATGGACACTGGCGGCTTTACTTCCTGCTGTTGTTTCATACCTGTTTTTCCCATTATATCTTTATTACTTCTATCCACCTGAAACGAAAAAAACGCCACAAGCAAAAACAATGGCGGCAGAAAAGCTCAAAGAGATGGGAAAAATGAAGCCCGCTGAGCTGATTACAGCAATAATTTTTATTCTGTCTTTATTGGCTTGGAGTACTTCTTCTATCACTGGCGTGAGTCCAACCGCTATCGCAATTTTGGCTGTATCGGTGATGTTGTTAACTGGCGTTATTAATTGGAATGACTGTCTACAACAATATTCAGCATTCGATACCTTTATTTGGTTAGGCGCAATGCTTTCTCTGGCCAATGGTATGGGTAAATTAGGCCTATTCCAGTGGTTTTCACAAAACCTATCGGTCATGTTTTCTGGTATTCCTTGGCCGTGGGCATTGGTATTACTTGCTGTTTTCTACTGTTATACCCACTATCTGTTTAC
This sequence comes from Celerinatantimonas sediminis, assembly GCF_046054195.1. Taxonomy (NCBI): domain Bacteria; kingdom Pseudomonadati; phylum Pseudomonadota; class Gammaproteobacteria; family Celerinatantimonadaceae; genus Celerinatantimonas; species Celerinatantimonas sediminis. Next base: position 169,188 of record NZ_JBEQCS010000006.1, on the reverse strand, counting down.
CGGGATGACCACCCATATTGTGGCTATGTTCGTCGCTCTGTTAACCGTTGCGGTTGGCGTTGGTGCGCCTCCTATGCTCGCTGCTTTAACCTTCATGTTTTTAGATAACCTGATGGCTGTGTTGGCTCACTATGGCAATGGTCCTGCGGTTATTTTCTTTGGTTCGGGATATATCAAGCAGACAACGTGGTGGAAACTCGGGGTGTTTGCAATGGCTATCTTCCTCATTATCTGGGTTGGCATGGGCTCCGTTTGGTGGAAAGTGCTGGGTTTGTGGTAAGCCGTATCTAACTTTTTTAGCAAGGAATTCTCAAATGAACATGAAAGATATAGAAGTCGTAATTGTTGGCAAACTAAGCGAAAGATTGATGAACAACGTTGAATCAACCTTTAATGCATATCGTCTGTGGGAGATAGCAGACAAAGAGCAGTTCTATAAAGAACATGGCGATTCAATTCAGGCGATTGTAACTAGCGGTAATCCTGTTATGGGGGCATCCAAAGAGTTGATGGATAAATTCGCTAATTTAAAAATTGTTGCCAGTAATGGTGTTGGCTATGACCCCATTGATATTAACCATGCCAAAGAGCGCGGAATCATTGTTACCAATACTCCCGGCGTTTTAAATAAGTGTGTAGCTGACATCGGGATGGCGTTGCTGTTAAGCGTTGGCCGACGCATTTGCGAAGCTGACCGTTACGTTAAAGCTGGGCGCTGGGAAAGTGAAGGGCGCTTTGCTATGGGAACCAAAATCAGCGGGAAAGTCTGTGGCATCGTTGGACTGGGAAATATCGGTTCAGAAGTTGCCAAACGTGCTAGCGCGTTTGATATGGATATTCATTTTTATGACCCAGGCAAACCTGCAAAAGCCGGATTCACTCAACATGATTCACTCATTGATCTTGCCAAAGCTTCAGACTTTTTGGTGCTTACACTGCCAGGTGGTGATAAAACGCGAGGCCTCATTAATAAAGACGTGTTCACGGCTTTAGGCGACAAAGGTTTCTTAATTAGTATTTCTCGTGGTTCAACGGTCAATGAAGACGATTTAATCGAAGCTTTAACCAATAAAGTGATTGCAGGAGCGGCAATGGATGTTTATGCCCATGAACCACATGTACCAGATGTTCTTAAAGAAATGGAAAACGTCGTAACCACACCGCACATTGCCAGTAGTACGACCGATACGTTTAATGCGATGGCTGATTTAGTTTATGACAATTTGTGTGCGTACTTTGCGGATAAACCAGTTTTGACTCAAGTTGTGTAGTTGTCGTCGAAGCTATTTTTCCTCTCTCAGGGCAACTGGCTTAAAGCTTTTAGGCCAGTGCCGATAATTCAATTCACATGCGGGTAACTTATTATGATCTTTGGTGATATTCATACAATTAGTGAAACTCAGATGAGCACACTTCATCCAATTTTTAAACGAGTCGTAAACTATTTATCTGATAAAGACCTAACTAAATTTAACTTAGACGAAGAACATTGCATTCAAGAAGGTGTCTTTTTTAGTGTTGTCGAACGCGATACCAAACCATTGGAAAACTGTCGTCTTGAAGCGCATCGAGAATACGTTGATATTCATTTTTTGATTTCAGGCCAAGAGCGTATTGGTGTTTCGTTTGATAAAGGCCAGTTTCACATTAATGAAGATATGCGACCTGCTCGCGATACGATTTTCTTCGATAGTGAATCGGTTCAAAGCGATAATCTTTTTACGCTCAATCCAGGTAACTTTTTGATTGTTTTCCCAGAAGAAGTTCACCGGGCTTTATATCAAATAGAAAGTCCTCAGAGCGTTAGAAAAACGGTTATTAAAGTGGCTACGCGCCTTTTGTAATCGGGAGAATAAACATGACTCATTCTATTGCGTTAGTCACCGGAGGCAGCAAAGGCATTGGATTCGCCGCTGCCAGTGCATTGTATAAGATAGGTTATACCGTCGTTATCGTCGCTCGAAATCAAGAGCAGTTAGCAAAAGCTGCCGAAGGCTTTGATCCTGAGCGTTTCATCGCTATGGCGGCCGATTTGACCGACCCGCAAGCAGTTGCTGAGCTTTTTAAAACAATTAAAAAGCGGTTTAATCGGTTGGATTTACTGTTTAATAACGCTGGAAATAATAGTCCTGCGGTTTCGGTTGAAGAGATTGCGTTTGAAGAGTGGAAACGAGTTTTTGATGTCAACGTGCACGCTAGCTTTTTGTGCGCGCAGCAGGCCATCAAATTAATGAAGTCCCAACAGCCAATGGGGGGGCGAATTGTCAATAATGCCTCAATTTCAGCGATGACTCCGCGGCTCTATACTGCTCCTTATACGGCCTCCAAGCATGCGATTACTGGGTTGACCAAAGCTATTTCACTGGATTGTCGAAAATTTAATATTGCTTGCGGGCAGATTAACATCGGTAATGCTGAAACATCGCTATCTAATCGAATGAAAAAAGGCGTTTTGCAGGCAGATGGAAGTATTCAATCAGAAAGTATGATGAATGTTGATGACGTAGCTGCAGCGATTACGATGATAGCGTCGCTGCCTATTTCAACCAATGTCTTTAATATGACCATTATGGCCAATGAAATGCCATTTGTTGGGCGCGGATAAACGGCTTTATTCAATTAATCAACCAGACTCTATGATGAATGAGAGTCTGGTTTTGTTGTATCTAGTCTCTTAGCGCTAAACGCTATGAGCTATTTTCATTTGAAGGCCTTAATAAGATGAAAATAGTGAAATAATCCCAATTGCAAAATGAAATATTAGAAATTCCAATTTAATGTATATAAAAGGCTTTTTAATCCCTGTTATTGGTAAATGAATGTTCTATCTTAGTGCAATGCGATAAACATCCATTTGCAGGATCATTTTTTGATGGCATCAGATTTTATCTAATCGCTTGTCATTACTAGGATGCAACACCCGATTGGTTATAAATCGCCCATTAAATTGGCCGTTTCTGTGCATGGTATAAAAATTGCGTCTTATACTTTGTTAACTACTAATGGAGGTTAACAGAACCTGATATAGCGGTGGTAAGTATTACGCCTATGTCAGATGTAAAACCAATTAGGACGGTGCCATGAGAAAATTTTTCTGGCCGATTTGGGTCACACTGTGTTTTATCGCAAGCACAGCGGTCGTACATGCAGCCATTGTGAATCAAAATAGCCTTTATCAACAAAGTGAATATATCATTGAACAAATTAAAGTGATTAGAACAACCAAAGGGTTAGATAATCCAAAGATCGAAACCCCAATTGTTTCTGGCAAGCTTGCAACATCGATTATTTTAAAAACGAATGAACTTATTACTCTGGCAGGTCTGTTACAAAGCCAGAACAATCTGCAAATTACCCATCCACAAGAACTTATTTATCAGGTTTATCGGCCGTTTCAGGTCATGCCCGCATTAACTACCTTATCGGCTCAGTTATCAAGCATTATTAAACTGACCCAGTCAGCCAAAGAGCCGACTATGCCCGAGCGGCCTTTGGGCAAAAGCGCCAACGATGTTTATAGTCAGCTTCTGGTCGCTGAATCGTTGTTTGATGGTTTAGTAAAGTTTAATGCAAGTGCACAGATATCATCAGATTTGGTGGCAATTCAGGCTGGATTAAAAGCAATAGCAGCAGCGCATCAGTTGCCATTTCAATTAAAACCAGCGGAGCAGGTCAAAGATAGGGATGCAACGGATGCAAACTTAATGGCTTATCAGTGTTTCTATCTGGTGGAGCGATTATTTCGTCAATTAGGCACCGATGCAACAACGCCGACGCGCTTTCCAGCTAGTGACTCTACTCTTAAAATGGTTGCTGACACGGTGTTAAATATTCATGCCGAGATACATCGCTCGCTTACGACATTGCAGTTAAAAGCCGCGCCAAGCTCCTCTTCAAGTGAAACACTCGATACCAATCAAATCTATATGCAGCTCACTGAGCTTCGCTCATTGCTACTAGGAATGCTTCAAGACAAAGGTGCGCAGGATGAATAAGTTAACTCTGGCACAAAAAATTGCATTAATTCCACTGTTAGTCATTTTGCTGATGGCGTTAATGGTAGGATTAAATATTTACTCATTGAGTCGTATTGCTCAGCAGGTAGAACTATTCACTCAGGTTGTTGAACCGGGGGCTAAAGTAGCCTCAGAGCTTGCTATTAATACATTGCAGCGTTTAGTTGTTCAGTCAAAATCCAGTGGTCAAAAAAACCAGCAATTAGCGGATCAATATAAAAAACTTCAACAGAGCAACGAACAGCTGCTTAAGAGTGAACATTTACAACAGTTTCCAAGTGCCTCGCAACTTGTGCAAAACAGTAAGGCATTAGATGATTTATTCATCACCAAACAACTCCCCAATCAACACAAAATCGCTCTGTTAGAGCAAAAATTGCTGAACAAATGGGAGCCTGAGGCGCTTGAGTCACTGGCTAAAATTGAAGCGACACTGGATGTGGTTAACGCGGGCCAATTACCCCAACTCGCGGTACGTTTTGCTAACCACTTACAAGGCGCATCGATTGCGCTGATGCAATATGTGAATCAACATCACCGCCGGAGCCTTGATCGCTACTACCTTGAGTTATATGGCGCTGATAATGCGTTATTTGATCTAAAAGTAGGTTTAACGCGAGAACAGCACAAACGCTGGATTAAAGAGGTGAGCGATGATTTTAACCATTATCGTAGTGATGCGAGTAAATTGTTTGCAGCTTTAAAAACAAACAATAAATTACTCAATGAGCAAGTGACGCCAACTGCCGAAAAAGTGGTGACACAGGCTCAAGAAGCGCAGCAGGCAATGTGGACCCGACTTAAAAATACCAGTGCAGCAGCGTCATCTTTATTAACTCGAGCGACAACGGTTAGCTTATCTTTAGCCATTATTATTTTAGCCGTCGCGCTTATTTTAAGTGCACTCATTATTATGCTCATCCGTCGGCCTATTCTAATAATGTTGCGTGCAATGCGCGATATCGCCGAAGGCGAGGGCGATCTGACTAAACGTTTAGCCGTGCGTGGTAAAGATGAAATTGCCCAGCTAGGGGCGGCGTTCAATGAGTTCATCATTATGTTGCAAAAGACCGTAGCGGGAATTGGTGAATATGGCCGCAAACTGGATAGTGCGGCCAATGAGCTAACTCAGTTGGCCCAAAATGCCAAGAGCCAAGTTAACGAGCAACAACGTTCAGTTCAAGATATCTCAGAACATATTGAAGGCGTTTCGATTCAAGTTCAAGAGCTCTCAGAGCATGTTCAATCAGCATCTGGTTCAGCAGATGATATTGAGCAAGCCTCAACATTGGGAAAACAACTTTCAAGTGCCACGGAAGAGTCGATGAGTGCGCTGGTGCGCCAAGTCGATTCGGTCTCAGAACAAATGCTCGCATTAGCCTCTGATAGCCAGCAAATGATTCAAGTATTGGCAGTGATTAATGAAATTGCTGAGCGTACCAATCTGTTATCGCTCAATGCGGCAATTGAAGCGGCTCGCGCCGGTGAATATGGCCGTGGTTTTGCAGTCGTTGCCGATGAAGTGCGCCAACTTGCGGTTCAGACGCAACAATCAACTGAACAAATTCAGAGCAATATTAACTCGTTAGTCGATGGGAGTGAGCAGACCCAAACGAAGATGGCTCAAGGTAAAGAGCAGGTGAATCTTAGCCAGCAACACATCGAACAGATGCGTGATAGCGTTCAGCAAACTCATCAGCTGATAACGGCAATTAGTCAGCTGCTCACCTTAATGCGGCAAATGTGTGATAAAGAGGTTTATGCGACCCAAGCTGTGGTTGAAGAGATAGCATCGATTGGACAAAGTGCTAATGTAAGTGCTCAGTGTACGGAACAAACTGCAATACAAGCCGAGCAGGTGCGAAGTTTAACGCTCGATATTCAAAATACCTTGGCTCGTTTTAAAATATAAATGGGTTGGCCAGACAATGCGTCATCTATGCCTGATTAGGGGGTTATGTGATATATGCGATCATTGTCTGGCATTTTAGCATCATAATTGATCGTTCTTCATTGCCTCATGATGAGTCAGTCGCGATTGTTCTGCTTATTCTCCTCTTCTGTGTCATTGTCTGCTTGCTGCGATTGGCGCGTTCAAAATATGTACTAATTAATGATTATTCAGTTAGTTGGGAAAAGACGCACGGATAGATGTTGGTTTTAGTTGCATGAAATTTATCAGCAACAACGCATAAACCAAGCGCTGAAGGCGTTTATGTGTGAATAAAAACCGCCCCAAATTAATGCATATTCAAACAAAACAGATCCATCGTGGTGCGTGGTTTTTTTGAATTTGCAACCATGCTGTAAGTGATTCCCAGTTAGCCCCCTTGAATTAGGCGTAATTGATTGATTTATATGTCTAAATGATATTTATAAAAATTGTTGGAATGGTCTATGCAATCGTTAATAAACAAAGTGATACAGATAACTTTATGTACGCTTGATTTAGGACGCTTCAGTGCATCTTGTGTGACCAGAGATGTATTAAAACTCAATGTTTTAAACCTTAAAAATAAACAATGAGTGTAATTAGTACCCTTATTTTTTGGCGTTAGGGATTTTTGGGTTAACAAAGGAGATTGAACCATGAAGAGATTGTCTTCAGCGCTAATGATTGGCTTGTTGGCAGGTGCCCCTGCTATCGCATTCGCTGATACCCCCGTCACGGCTACTGCTGTACAAAATCATTTGAACTTTGTGTGGACGTTGGTCGCTGCCTTTTTGGTTTTCATCATGCAAGCAGGTTTTGCACTGGTGGAAATAGGCATGTGCCGAGCAAAAAATGCTGCCAACATTTTAATGAAAAACGTGATGGACTTTTGTATCGGTTCTCTAGCGTTTTGGGCAATTGGTTTTGGGTTGATGTTTGGTGTTTCTAACGGAGTTTTCGGAACAACCGACTTCTTCTTTAGTGGCGCAAGTGGTGATGGTGAAGCTTGGAACTATGCATTCTGGATGTTCCAGGTTGTGTTCTGTGCAACTGCGGCAACGATTATTTCTGGTGCTGTTGCTGAACGAACTAAATTTAGCGCTTACTTAATTTATTCTGTTGCTGTTTCAGCTGTGATTTATCCTGTTTTCGGTAGCTGGGCTTGGGGTAGTCTCTACCACGGCGGTGGCTGGCTTGAAAACTTAGGCTTTATCGATTTTGCAGGTTCAAGTGTGGTTCACTCTATGGGCGGTTGGTTAGCTCTGGCGGGTGCAATTGTGGTTGGTCCTCGTCTTGGTAAATTTGATAAAAACGGTAAAGCTAAAGCAATCCCTGGTCATAATATTCCGCTAGCTGGTTTAGGCGTATTTTTACTGTGGTTTGGTTGGTATGGATTCAACCCAGGTTCAACAACAACGGGTGATACATCTATCGCTGAGATTGCTGTTACAACAACTTTGGCTGCGGCTGCTGCATCGATTGCATCAATGGCTTATACCTGGATGCGTTACGGTAAGAGTGATGTCGGTATGACTCTTAACGGTGCTTTGGCAGGTCTTGTTGCCATTACTGCAGGGTGTGCCAACGTTACGCCTCTGTCTGCGGTTATCATTGGTCTGATTGCAGGTGTCTTGGTGGTTGTATCTGTACTGTTCTTTGATCGCATTAAAGTGGACGATCCTGTTGGTGCGGTTTCTGTGCACGGTGTTTGTGGTGCATGGGGGACTCTGGCTGCAGGTATCTTCGATAAAGGCGGTTTCTCATGGAGCGTCGTTGGTGTTCAGGCAGTTGGTGTCATCGCTTGCTTCTTATGGGCATTCATCGTCGGTCTGATTGTCTTTAAAGTTATCGATGTTGTTATCGGCATGCGTGTGACTAAAGAAGAAGAAATGGCTGGTCTTGATTACTCAGAACATGGTGCGAATTCATATCCTGACTTCCACGTTGTTAACATGTCTTCAGGTACTCATACTAGCGGTTCACAAGGTACTTCTCAGTCTGTATCAGGTAAACATGCTGATGCGTAATCTTCATTGCTAAAGGTCGATAGTTGGCCTTTTGATAAAATGCCCGAACAGTGTTTCGGGTATTTTTTTATCAAAATTAAATATGAGAGATAAAAAGATGGCGTCCCCTGCGAGATTTGAACTCACGTCTAAGACTTAGGAGGTCCTTGTTCTATCCAACTGAACTAAGGGGACACTGATAAAGCAAGGCCCAGAGTATACGAATTTATCCGCACAGAGTGAACCCCCAAGGTTCATAACAGCTTAAGAATTAGGCTGATCTGAGGGAAATTTATAAAGATTAGAAACTTATGAGTTTAAATCTAAGTGAGTTATCGCTAATCGCGTTATTCTGGAGTGACGGATAAACAGATACAACGATCGAGGGATTATGCAATACAACTTTGATGAAATCATTGACCGAGAAAATACCAATAGTGTGAGTGTTGATGGTTGGCGAGCTCGAATATTTAAAAAACGCCAGAGCGAACATTTTGCTTTTGATGATATAGGTTATATTCGCATGTGGGTTGCGGATATGGATTTTGCCACACCAGAAGTTGTGCTTGATGCAATTAGAGCGCGTATAGATAAGAAGATCTTAGGTTACACTCAAGTCTATGATCCAAATTATTATGCTGTGCTTAAAAGTTGGTTCCAGCGTCGTTATGGGGTTGAGATTGATACTTCGAAAATGGTTTTTTCTCCAGGGGTTGTTCCTGCGCTTAAACAGTTAGTCCCGCTCATTACTAAAGATGATGAGTCGATTCTTATCAGTACGCCTTCGTATACGCCATTTAAGGTGGCTGGTGATTACAACAAACGGCGCGTTCTATATTCTGCTTTGCTTAATAACGATGGCCATTATGAAATGGACTTTGCGGATCTCGAGGCAAAAATAGCCGCGCCACAAAATAATATTTCGCTATTTATTTTATGTAATCCGCATAACCCAACCGGTCGAGTGTGGTCTGAAGAGGAGCTGACTCGACTCGCCAAGATTTGTGTTCAGCACGATATTTGGATTATTGCTGATGAAATCCATTGTGATTTGTTGCGAAGTGGGATGCAGCATCACTCGATGGCTAATATTTTGCCGGATTACCAAAAGCTGATTATCTGCACCGCGCCGAGTAAAACTTTTAACCTAGCCGGTAATTTGGTGTCACATATTTTCATTCGTGACTCGCTCGTCCTTGCGCGCTGGAAAAATCGTTATGCCGATATGCACTCACCATTGAGTGTCGCAGCTGCAAAAGCTGCCTATGAAAAAGCCGAAGATTGGCTAGAAGGGTTGAAAAAATACTTAGATGGCAATTTGGACCTCATGGCTGAGTTCATTCTATCTAAATTACCATTAGCGAAGTTTACTAAACCTGAGGCAACGTATTTGGCTTGGGTTGATTTAAACGGCTATCGCGAGCGGTTGGCTAAAGATGAAAGCTGGGCATTTTTCTTTGCTAAAAATGCAGGTGTGGTATTAGAAGATGGGCCGATGTTTGTGGACAACGGTGAGGGCTTTATTCGCCTTAATATTGCCTGTCCTCGTTCACTGCTTGCCAAGGCGCTTGAGCGTATGGCAAAAGCGTTGAATGATTAGAAGGTACTTTTGTCGGCCAGTTGTTCATGGCTGACCGACTTTTAATTGCTATTTAGAAGGCGTAATCGCGATAATGCCACAGATGCATGGCTGGCTTGGTTGAAGCGCCGTTATTTGAATATTGCTCTTTTCGGCGGGGATAAGTTTTACCAGATCCCAACATTCTAATTGAGTATTTAGTTCATCATTTTGGACTTGGATTGGCGCATTGGCAGCGATGATGAAATAAAGTGTTCCCTCATCCAGTGCCATATCAAGATGTTCACCCTCTAGCCAGCTGACAGTCACAGCATATCGCGGGTCATAAATAACATTAAAGTCACGCAGTGCACTGCCGTGCAGCGTGCAATAGGTATCTGCTTTACCAGTAAATGCGAAAGCTTCAAACGCCTTAAGCTCAGGGCTGTCATTACCATCGACATTAAGCGTCATGCTATCGCCACTTAAAATCGAAATATTGCGTAGGTAATTGTCAAAGCGTGAGAAGGGGCCACTTTTGTTGACTTCTGCAATGGATAAGCGCCATAGAAATTCGTCGTGGTTATCCGGTTGCGTTAATTTGTCGATTTCGTAGGTATAGCCTTGGCCATTTTTCCATGGCACTTTTAAAAAATCAGTTTGGCGGATGATGGTATGTTTGAGCATGATTTTTGATAGTTATAATTGAGTACCATTACCCTATCATCTATTGGTTAGAACGCAACGCCCTGATTTTAAGAAAAAGCCACCGTTATTGAACGATGGCTTTATGCGTTATTTAAGCACTTATTTGCTGGCGATTATGAGGGGCATTTAAGTCGATTTTGGGGCCAACCGGAACAATTCGTGTTGGGTTAATCATATCGTGGCTTTGATAGTAATGGCCTTTAATATGGTTAAAGTGAATCGTTTGGGCGATGCCATCCATTTGATAGAGCTCTTTTAAGTATCCAAATAGATTTGGGTAATCACTAATCCGGCGAATATTACATTTAAAATGACCATAGTAAACCGCATCGAAGCGAATCAGTGTGGTAAACAAACGCCAGTCAGCTTCGGTTAGTGTGTCGCCAAGCAGATAGCGATTCGTTGCTAACCTTGTCTCAAGTTGGTCAAGCGTTTTAAATAACGGATACACCGAATCCTCATAAGCTTGCTGAGTGGTCGCAAAGCCTGCTTTATAAACGCCATTGTTGACTGTGTCATAAATCAGTGTGTTGAGCGCGTCAATGTCAGCGCGAAGTGCTGTTGGATAATAATCACCCGCTTTAGCACCGACTTCATCAAACGCACTATTAAACATGCGAATAATATCGGCTGATTCATTAGACACAATGGTTTGGCGCTCGGTATCCCAAAGTACTGGGACTGTCACACGGCCACTGTAATTTGGGTCAGCTTTTAAATAAAGCTGATAGAGGTAATCAAGCGCATACAGCTTATCGCCTGTAACATCTGGCCCTGGTGCAAATGTCCAGCCATTTTCGGCCATAAACCAGTTGACGACCGATACATCAATCAGTTCATTAAGGCCTTTGAGCTGGCGAAAAATCATCGTCCGATTCGCCCAAGGACAAGCATGTGAAATATAGAGATGGTAGCGACCTGGTTGGGCTTTAAATCCGCCCACACCACTAGGTCCGGCACTACCATCGGTTGTGACCCAGTTTCTAAATTGTGCTTCGCTACGTTTAAAGTGGCCTTGGTTTTCTGCTGTGTTGTACCATTGATCATGCCATTGACCATTGATTAAACGTCCCATAGAGCCTCCTTAATTGGCTTAAAAGCGGTTAGCGCGAAAATCTTCAAACGCCTGATAAACTTCTTCACGAGTATTCATCACAAAAGGGCCGCCCCATGCGATGGGCTCACGAATCGGTTTACCTGTGATAACCAGTAATCTCGAATCGGTTTTAGCTTCAAGTGTTAACTGCTCGCCCTCACTTAACACACCTAAATGATAGGCTTTAACTTGATAGTCACTCCCCACAACCGTTACATCACCGCTAACTGTGTAGATAAATCCTGCGTGATCGCTTGGGATGGGCAGAGCTAGAGTGTTTCCGGCAACCATTGAAATATCAAAATAACTGGCCTGAGTCTGCGCTGTTTGAATCGGCCCTTTGGTTCCTTTGGCACTTTTCCCGGCAATCACTCGAATAATGTTGCCATTTTCATCGATGTCACGAGGAATTTCATCACTGCTGTGTTCTTGATAATGTGGCTGGCACATTTTATCTTTAGCAGGCAAGTTGACCCACAGCTGAAATCCTTTGAGCAATCCTTCTTTTTGCTCAGGCATTTCTGAGTGAACAACGCCTCGTCCTGCGGTCATCCATTGAACGCCACCTTCTTCAATAACGCCTTCATGGCCTTGGCTGTCTTTGTGGCGCATTCGGCCATTCATGATGTAAGTGACCGTTTCAAAACCGCGATGCGGATGACTTGGAAAACCTGCCAGATAATCGTCCGGTTTATCAGATTCAAAGCAATCTAGCATTAAAAACGGGTCGAGATGATCAAGTTGAGCCGTTCCAATCATGCGTGTTAATTTTACGCCGGCACCATCACTGGTTGGTTGGCCGGGAACCACTTTGGTAATTGTACGTTCTTGACTCATGGTCTTCCTCAAATTCTGTTTTGATTTACCAAGAGCTTAACTATAATCTTTTTTAAGATAAATAAGCTTTTTAGCAAATCATTGTTGCTAAATTAAGAACAATAAACGAGGTCTAAATGGGCCAGATTGAACAGATGAAAATTTTTGTACGAGTTGTTGAAGCCGGTTCGATTAGCGAAGCGGCAAGACAGCTTAATATGGCCAAATCAATGGTGAGTCGGCAGTTATCTGAATTAGAAAAGAATTTAGCAATTGTACTTGCCAAACGAACAACCCGGCGAATTACGCTCACCGATGTTGGGCGACACTATTATCAGCAAAGCTTAGGGATTATCGATGAAGTAGAACGGCTCAATCAGCAAACTCGCCAAGATGGCTCTCAGGTAGCGGGCCCTTTACATGTCGCAGCACCGGTTAGTTTTGGAACGTTACACCTGTCGGCTGCGGTGAGTGAATTTGCAAAGAAATATCCCAATATTCAGTTGCATTTGAGCTTGTCTGATAGCCAGCATCATCTGGTTGAAGAGGGCATTGATGTTGCTCTTCGTATCGCTCGATTAAAAGACTCAAGCCTTAAAGCGCGTTATCTCACACCGATTCGTTTTATGCTGGTGGCAAGCCCTGAGTATCTTAGTCAGCATGGGCCGATTAACTCACCCCATGATTTAGCAAGGCAGAATATTCTCCATTACAGTTTCCAGCAAAGCACGCGCTGGCAACTGTATCAAGAAGAGCAATGTGAAACGGTTGACTACCAGGCAATGTTTAGCGCTGATAATGGCGAAATTTTGCGAGACTTAGCGATTGCTGGGCGAGGCATTGCGATGTTGCCAACTTTTATCTGTTGGCAGGCGGTTGTCACAGGTCAGCTGGTCAATATTTTAAGCGATTATCAACCAGCGAGCCTTGATGCTTGGTTGGTCTATCCGAATATGCGCTACCAATCACGTCGGGCTCGTGTCTTTATGGATTTTTTGCTAGAGCGATTTTCTAATAATCCATATTGGGATCAGGCGCTCAGTCATTCTAGTTAGATGGTTATAGATGTGAGTTGCCTTTAAACGTAGCAGAGCGTTAAACCACTTAAAGGTGATTCCAATTAGATACAGATTATTTGTTCATTGAATTGCCATGAAACTGACACATCTTTTGGGCAAGCTGATAAGAGCTGCTGTCTGGGTGCTGGTAAATGGTTATACTGGGGCAAAAGAAGCGTTTAACCAGATGAGGCAGTATGGGCAGAACTAAGATCCCACGAAAAATATGCGGACGAGCAGCCAATAGCTGCTTTAAACCCAATGGTGTCCCGATGGCTCAGTTGGCAAGGCAAATTTTAGAAGCTGATGAGTTTGAAGCAATGCGCTTGGTCGATTGGCAGGGCCTTCAACAACAAGAGGCCGCAAGTGAGATGAATATTTCGCGGCAAACGTTGGCTAATCTTGTGAAGTCAGCTCGCTTTAAAGTCACCGATTGCTTGCTAAATGGTAAAGCCTTGATGATTGATCCGCATCATAAAGATCCAATTTTGTAGTTTTGATGGAACTGTTTTATTTGGCATATGCCAAATAAATGCTTAATATTTAGCATATGCTAACTATTAAGGAGCAAAAGATGAAAATTGCATTTCCGTTTCAAAAAGACATGGTTGCGAACCACTTTTGTAAAGCAGGCGATTTTTGTTGTTGGGATCTTGATGACAGTCAAAACCATATCGCATTTACTAACCCATCGACCAACGATGATTGTGCAGGGCATCAGCTCATTGTTGAAAGGCTTGTCGATTTTGGGGTTTCAACCGTTTTAGTTCGGCAAATTGGCCAGCGTATGCTTTCTCGTTTGTTGGATAAATCCATTTCTGTCTGGCAATTAAAAGGGCCGTTGGCAGCTCAAGACTTGGCTCAGTATCAGCAACATTGGGAGCAAGTCGCCACCGCTTTGACAGAAGTTAGTCAAGGCAGAGAGTCTGTAAAATTTGCGCAAAAGCATTCATGTTCCGATGGCTGCGGAGCCAAGCAAACATGTGCTGAGCATGAACATCACCATGGCTGCGGACATTGCCACTGTTCTCACCATTAAGGAACGTCGGTGTGCAGGTTATAAAATCTCATCAACATTGCATCGCTTGCTCTGAGCGTCATTTAATTCCATCCTTGGCGCTCAATTTCGATTGGCTTGATAAAGATTGTATTCATAGCCGTTTCTTTGTTGAATCTGAGTATCAAGGATATGAAGGAATTCTCCATGGCGGTGTTGCCAGCACATTGCTTGATGCAGTGATGACTCATCACCTATTAGAGCGCAATATCATGGCAGTGACGGGCTCTCTTAAGCTACGTTTTCATCAAAGTGTTTTGGTAAATCAATGGGTTGAATTATTTGCCAGCGAGGTGAGTTTTCGCCATGGAGTACACCAAATGCGCTCGACGTTACAGCTGGCTAACCAGAAAATCGCGATTGAAGCTACTGCGCATTTTATGCCAATGCATGAGTCTTGTTGCGAGTTACAAGAATAGAACATAAGAAGGAATTGATAACAAGAAGGAGAAATGGTGGAGGGGGACGGATTCGAACCATCGAAGCTTTCGCGGCAGATTTACAGTCTGCTCCCTTTGGCCGCTCGGGAACCCCTCCACGAGTGCAGGCGCATATTATCCGGGTGGGCAGACTTTGTAAATGCTCTCATCTAAAAAATTACTGATTTTGTGTTTGTTTGCATAAAATATACGCACTTGCCATGGTTTTTAGTCAAGTGAGCTGAAGTTTTCAATACGTTAGCCGCTAACAACAACAGACTCTAATTTGTTGTGAGGCGCTATGCTTGCCAATTCTATTCGTCAGTCAGTTTATTGCGACGAACTGCAACTGGGTAGTTGCTTAAATCATTGTATTGAATCTGGACATCAGGCAACCTTTAGTTTGTGGCTGAGCCTTTTGAGCCCAGATGTTTGTGATCAGCCACAGTTTGATTTTGTGAGCGAGTCCCCAGCAAAAACGCAGATTAATTGGCGCTCTTATTTTCAACTTGATAGCGGCCAACCACTATATGCGAGTGAAGATGATTGGTCATCGGAGATTAAGCGCAAAGATTATGTTCAAGATGGCTCGCTTGCTGCGCTTCATTTAGACAAAGCGCTAAAACAGCCTCCATTTTGCTTTGAGAAACCCCATCTAGATCTTGATGTAATAAACAACTTGTCGTTGTTAGCGCAGCTTAAATATCGTCAGAGTTATCAAAGTGACCAGGATGGGGAGGAGCAAGATGAGCCAGAACAGATAAAACCCGCAGCGATGGTCAATGTCTTAGAAGGTTTTGATTACTCTAAACCACTGACGCTCGCTACGGCATCATCTTAACTATTAACGAAAGACTACGGTGCGATTGCCCGTAACGAATACGCGTTCTTCAGTCACAAATCGAAGGGCGCGACTCAGTACATATTTTTCAACATCGCGCCCAGCACTGGCCATCCGTTCGGCGCTGTAGGTATGGTCGGTATGGATCACATCCTGTTCGATAATTGGCCCTTCATCTAAGTTGTTGGTGACAAAGTGCGCGGTTGCACCAATCATTTTTACTCCTCGATCAAAGGCTTGTTGATAAGGGCGCGCACCAATAAATGCCGGTAAAAAAGAATGGTGAATATTGATGATTCGGTGCGGGTAAGCGGCGACTAGCTCTGGTGTTAAGATCCGCATGTATTTTGCCAGCACTACATAATCCGGTTCATATTGAGCAATCTGTTCTTGAATGAGTTTTTCGTGTTCACTGCGAGAGAGCCCTTCATGGCTAATAAGATGAAAGGGAATTGAAAATTTTTCAGTTAGATTTTGCAATACATCGTAGTTGCCAATAACCGCAGCAATTTCAACATTCAAATCACCATAGGCCGACTTCATTAAAATATCACCTAGGCAATGCGCTTCTTTGGTTACGAGGATTACGATGCGTTTACGACCGTTATCAACCAAACGATACTGTCCACCAGAGGGCAGGTGAGTTGTTAGCTCGTTTTCAAAAGCAATCTCGTCAAACTCTCCGGCAAGTTCGGTGCGCATGAAAAACCGGTTGTGGCCATCATCGACAAATTCATTGTTTTTGATAATGTTCAGATGATGTTGGGAGCAAAGACCGGTAATGCGCGCGATCAGTCCTTTTTCATCCGGGCAGTCAGTTAACAGAATTTTATGTTGCATAGTGCTCTCGGTTATAAATTGTTTTAGTGTGTACTCATTAGCTTGTCTTGCGGTTGAGACAACATTGCTTGAACTTCTTGCCACTTTTACAAGGACACAAATCATTACGGCCAATGGCTTTTGGATTCATCTGTCCTGTTGTATAAAACCAGCGCTGATCTTGTTTGATAAATTCAGAGCGTTCATGCATGCATAAACGAGTATCCATGTCCTGATACCAAGCTTTAAATTCAACAACTCCAAATTGCTCATCTGGAGAAATCGCTTGGAAAATTATCTTTAGCTTTATCCATTGCACATCTTGCTGACTTAACTGCTCAATCGTCAATCCTTGGCGATAGTCAGGATGATGTGTTTGGTAAAGGTACTCTCCTAATCCCAGTACGAAAGCGCTATAACGTGAGCGCATCAGAGCCGCTGGCGTCGGTGCAATTTCACCTTGATGATAGCGTTGACAGCATTGCTCATAAGGCAGAGTGCTGTGACAGTAACAGGTTTGCATAGTTTCCACTGGGCTAGTACTTAAGGGGAGTTAATGTAGCGTTTTGAGCTATAAATTCAACTATGATTATAACTGACATTACTTATTTTTATGAAAACAAAGAGATAGAGATCGCATCTATTGGTCAAAAAATTGTCAATTTAATACCAGAAGGTTACCATGAATCATACTTATTGCGTCTGTTTTAGTGGTTCTTCGTTAAAACGGACTCCATAAATAGGAGGTTATTGTGTCTATATCACGAACCATCCAATTACCAGATGGAACCGAAATTCCCGCCTTAGGTCAGGGAACTTGGTGGATGGGTGACGAAGCTCATTTACGTCATCAAGAAATTGAAGCACTACGTCGAGGGGTTGAGCTTGGCTTAACTGTCATTGATACAGCAGAGATGTATGGGGATGGTAATTCTGAGCAGCTCGTTGGTGAGGCGATTGCTGATTGCCGGGAATCGGTATTTTTGGTTTCTAAATTCTTGCCCAATCATGCATCGGGAGCAGAATTACAGCAAAGTTTAGAGCAGTCATTACAGAGGCTACAAACTGATTATCTTGACCTCTATCTATTACACTGGCGTGGCAATATTCCATTGCAGCAAACAGTTCTGGACCTTGAACAATTGCGCTCTGATGGCGTAATTAAACGTTGGGGAGTCTCTAACTTTGATGTTTGTGATATGAAAGAGTTGTTAGCTTGCGATGGTGGTGATAACTGTCAGGCTAATCAGGTTTTGTATCACCTAGGCTCGCGCGGGATA
The DNA here is from genome assembly GCF_046054195.1 of Celerinatantimonas sediminis. Lineage (NCBI taxonomy): Bacteria > Pseudomonadati > Pseudomonadota > Gammaproteobacteria > Celerinatantimonadaceae > Celerinatantimonas > Celerinatantimonas sediminis. The sequence goes on along the minus strand of NZ_JBEQCS010000006.1, from coordinate 151,581 downwards.
GAGTTTGATCTCAAGCCATTTTTAGTCGCCAATCAGATTCCTTTAATGGCGTATTCACCATTGGCTCAGGCCGGACGCCTTAGAGAGGAAGTGCTGGCAAGCGATACATTACGCCAGGTGGCAGATGTGCATGATGCCGACCCATTTCAGATTATGTTAGCGTGGAGTATTCGCGATCACAATACGTTAGCTATTCCGAAATCAGGAAATGTGGTTCATGTTGAACGTAACGCGAAAGCAGGTTCAATTGAGCTTAGTGAAAGTCAGCTACAGATGCTGGATCAAGCATTTATTCCCCCTAATCATAAAATGCCACTTGATATAATCTAGTTGGAATTTATTAATCATAGAGTAATAATCAAGACATTGGGGATGTTTAATAGGAGTCAATTGGACTTGTTCAATCGTATAGGGGTGCATGGGCGAAACTAGTTTGTGGGGGCATTTGACCCTTGAATCAACGCTCTCTCGCGTCGTTGCTATTGTTTATACGCTACTGATTTTCTCTGTCGCGTTTCGTGTCATCATGCGGCGTCGTGAGATTGGCTTCTCGCTGGCTTGGCTTGCTCTGATTATGGGCATTCCTTTAGCTGGCGTTATTCTCTATGGGTTGTTCGGCGAGCTCAAGTTAGGTGGACGCCGCGCCGAGCAGAGTAGGTTGATGTATCGGCCCTATAAATCTTGGTTAAAATCTAATACTTATCAAAGTGATACCCAGGCATCAACGCTGGCGGCCCCAATTGCCAGTTTGGTTCGTGTGCGAACAGGTATGCCTTTTCAAAGCGGTAACCGAATCGAACTGCTTAATGAGACTTCACAAATTATTAGCCAACTGATTGAAGATATTCAGCATGCTAAAGAGGAGTGTTTATTCGAGTTTTATATCTGGTCCAATGGCGGCATGGTGGAGCAGGTAAATGAAGCTTTATTAGCGGCGGTTGCCCGTGGTGTTGAGTGCCGTATTTTGCTTGATTCAGTCGGCAGCCGAGAATTTATGCGCAGCGACTGGGCCAAACGGCTTCGCGAGGGCGGTGTTCATATCGTCGAAGTTTTACCGGTCGGTACCTTGCGGTTATTGTTCCAACGTCAAGACTTACGTATGCATCGTAAAATGGTCGTTATCGATCGCCAAATCGGTTACACCGGTTCGATGAATATGGTTGACCCACGTTACTTTAAACAAGATTCTGGGGTGGGGCAGTGGGTTGATGTGATGACTCGCTTGCGAGGCCCGACAGTTGATTCCATGTGGATTACGTTTAATTGGGACTGGGAACTCGAAACCGGAGATCGGTTACTTCAACCGGTAGATACGGTGTATCTACCTCAAACTCAGGGCAGTCGCTGCCAGTTAATTCCATCTGGTCCAAAATTTAGCGATGATATGATCCCGCAAATATTGTTGCAGGCGATTTATAATGCCCGTTCGAGTATCTGCCTAACAACGCCCTATTTTGTCCCCGAAGAGAGTTTAGCTGGCGCTTTAAAGTCGGTGGCTCAACGCGGCGTGAAAGTTGATATTATTTTGCCTGAGCAGAACGATTCTAAAATGGTGAAATATGCCAGCCGAGTCTTTATTGAAGAGCTGATGAATGCCGGAATTGAAATTCATCAATTTAAAGGTGGATTGCTGCATACCAAAAGCGTTTTAGTGGATAAAAAAATGGTATTAATCGGTACTGTGAACCTTGATAGACGCAGTTTCTGGCTTAATTTTGAGGTCACACTACTGGTGGACGATACGCAATTTGCCAAGCAAATTATTGCATTGCAAAACAGCTATAGAGAACGTTCAAGCCAGATCGTTTTAAATCATTGGCGAAGTCGGCCATTAAAAGAACGATTGCTTGAAAACCTCTTTTATCTGCTCAGCCCACTATTATAAATAACGGTAGGTTAACAAGAGCTGAAAAGAAGCCAAATTGTTATCAAAGGCGAGTAATGTTAGGCTCTTGTGTTGAGTTGCCCATGGCTTTCTAGGGCTAATTAATTTAACAACATCTATAGGAAAACGTATGAAACAGGGAGCTGGGCTAATTAGCGCATGTTTGGTCTGTTTTGGATTGCTTAGCGGGTGTAGTACTCAGACGGTAACGAAGAGTGATACGGCTAAGCAACCCACAAGTGATGAAGCGCTTGAGCAGTGTTGGCAACAGGTTGCCGCGCGCTCGGAACTGGCGAGCTGTTTACAAAAGGTTCTCTCCAAAGCGGGTGCTGAGGCTGACAAGGCAGAGAAAGAAGCGGATCATCAATCTCAAACATTGGATATGACGACCAGTGCCGACATTAATGCACAACGTAATTTTAGAGCTGCAAAACGTAGTTTTCATCAGTTCAGAGAACGGTTTTGTCGTTGGCATGAATCGATGACAGTCGGTGGTGGCAGTGGCGCTGGAGATAGCTATAGAGCGTGTTATGTTGAAACAACTCGCTGGTGGACCCAATTGTTAGATCGCCAGAGTGAATCGAATTAATAAAAGTAATGCGTATAACGGCAGCCTTAGCTGCCGTTTGGCTTTAATAATTAGTTTAAGTATCGCTGACGTAGATGTTGATGGAAATATTCCGGATTTAAAATCGCGCCAGTGGCTGCACTGATGAGCTTGTCAGTAGAATGTAAGCTTCCTTGTTGCCAGATATGTTCATTCAGCCAAGCTAAAGCAGGGTTAATATCACCATCTGCCAGTGCATGCGTAATATTAGGCAATTGCTGAGTCATTACTGCAAAGAATTGTGCAGCATACATCGCTCCAAGTGTATAGCTCGGAAAATAACCGAAACTGCCGTCTGTCCAGTGAATGTCTTGCATACAACCATCACGATAGTTTCCAGCCGTAGAAAGCCCTAAGTATTTCTGCATCAGCTCATCCCACATTTGGGGAATATCATCTACCTCAATCACGCCACTGATTAAGTCTCGCTCAATCTGATAGCGAAGTAGAATATGAGCCGGATAGGTGACTTCATCTGCATCAATGCGAATATAACTCGGTTCTACTTTTAAATAGTGTTGGTTAAGTTCGCTAAAGCTGAGATCTGGTTTAAGTTCTTCTTGTAACCAAGGTAGTATTTTTTGCAAAAATGACTGCTGTTTGGCTAATTGCATTTCAAAGAATAAGCTTTGGCTCTCATGGATCCCCATCGAACGCGCTTGACCAACGGGTAGTCCTCGCCATTGCTGTGGTAAATTTTGTTCATAGCGGGCATGCCCAGTCTCGTGGATAATTCCCATTAAACTGCGTGAAAAATCTTCGCTTTCGTAGCGGGTGGTAATTCGTACGTCTTCAGCTACACCACCACAGAAAGGATGAGCACTGACATCAAGCCGACCATGGTTAAAATCAAATCCCAGATATTCCATGATTTTTAGCCCAACTCGTTTTTGTGCTGCGCTATCGTAGTTTCCTGATTTTAGTCGTTGCCAACCTTGCTGATGTTGCTGAACTTCACGAATGAGATCAGGTAGCCACTGATTCATTGGTAAAAATAGTTGATCCAGACGTTGCTGGGTCATATCTGGTTCATATTGATCGATTAGTGTGTCATAAGGCGCCATACCCGTGATTGAAGAGCGGATCTTTGCCTCTTCCCGGCTTAATGTTACGACTTCTTTAAGCAGTGGTTTAAACCCTTGCCAATCATTATTTCGACGCTGTTCTCGCCATGCATGTTCACAGCGACTCCCGGCAATGCTTTTCGCTTTAACCAGTTCCGCTGGTAGCATGGTTGCCTGTTGCCATTGGCGACGCATTTCTCTTAATGATTGATGCTGGGTTGTATCAAGAGATTCATCTTCAGCGCGCTCAAACCATTCTTCGAGGCTTGATAAGTTATAGGCTTGATGAATAGTGATAGCTAACTCCGACAATGCATCGCTGCGAGCTTCATTTCCTCCTGTTGGCATTTGCGTTGCCTGATCCCATCCGACAATGGCTTGTAAGTGTTGCAGATGGTAAATACTTTTAAAATGATCCGTAAGTTTTTGGTAAAAAGGCCCGGCCATAATTGCCTCTCCCTTATTATCTAAATAGCTGGGATAATTAACCTAGGTGGCGAGCGTGCCGTTCCTGGTTATCTATTTTTCTTTCAAGACTTTTGCGCAGAAGCACATAAATAGCGCCATAGCCGCCGTGCATTGGTTGAGCAGTATGGACTGCTAAAACATCTTCGAGCTGAGGCAGCCAATGACAAACGTAACTTTTCATTCGTGCCGGCGGATTTGATTTTGCTCCTTTGCCATGAATGATCAAGACACATCGATGGCCATTAAGCTGACTTTGGTGAATAAATCTTAAAATTTGTATCCGAGCTTGCTCAAGGCGAAGTTGATGCAGGTCGATACGGTCACCTATTGGATATTTGCCTAAGCGTAGTTTTTTAAATACACCCTCTTGAATCCCTGATTTTTTATAACTAATCAGGTCATCTGGTTTAAGCTGCGCTGGGAGGGTGTCAGATAACCCATCTTCTATCTCATCTAACTGCGCGCACGCTGACGCTCGTCTTGCCAGCTGAGCATCACTTGGCTGAGTTGGACTGGGGTGGGATAGATGGCGGTCTTGTTTGATGGGGGCAACACCTTGTAGTTGTTGTCTAAACAGGTCTAATTCGTCTGTCATAGCAACCTCCTGCAATCGCTTCGGTGACATGCAACTCATTTAATGGTCAGTTAAATGATAATTTTTAAGTATAGATTTGTTACGTCTAATCCCATGATTTATCTTTCATCAGGAATTTATATTTGAATGAGTTAACTTATTTTTTTAACGTGATACCCCGCTTTTTCTAATAGCTGTACCAGCCCGTCTGGACCACTAAGATGTAAAGCTCCAACTACAATAAATTGTTTCCCCGGTGCTTTTATTTGGGTGAGCTTTCTTAGCCACTGTCGATTACGTTGTTTTAGTATGTTGTTAGAGAAATCTTTGTTGCTGCTCGATTGATCATTGGCTAGCAGTTTGGTTAATTGTTCTTCTTTGCCACTTCGCCACGCACTGACGATTTCATCAAGTGTTTTTTTCATGGCATCGTTGGTATTTAAACTTTCGCGCAACAGCTCTATCTGATCTTTTTTTAGTTTAGCTAATGCTTGAAATTGTGCTGTTACTGTTTCCAGTGAGCGGACTGGTTTTTGCGCTTTACTCGCAAGAGATAAAAAGTACTGGTCGATACCTAATGAGCTGTCATAGCCAAGCTGCTGATAAAACTGCTGATTTAAGATGATACTGATATACCATGGCGTTATCGTTTCCAATTGCGGCATTGATAAATGTAGCTGCTGCGCCTTGGTTTTGAGGCTTTGATACAACGAGGCGGGGATAATTTGATCAAGCTTTTGACCTGCTTTGAGGTGAATCAGCTCCTGAATTTTAGCTCGAGTACTATCAGATATGTGGCGTGTATCGACTTCAACCCATAATTGGCGACTTTCGCCAAATGCTTCGAGCGTTTTTTTCGGCAATGGGTAGAGTTTATTGGTTCCTACATGAATCGAACCAAATAAATAAAGCGTTTGATTGTTACGCTGCGCTTGCCAAAGTGCAGGCTTTGCTTGAGCAACTAAAGGCAGGCAAAGTAAAAATAAGGTGAGCCAACGCCGATAATGGTTTGCCTTCATCACACGCCTCCTTTTAACAAAACTTTATCCAGCCAACGCGTGGGCAAAATTCGCCGTGCAATGCCCGTAAATTTACTCGCTCGAGTCACGTAATAACGTGGTTTTGGCAAGGGTTGAGTCAGCGCCTTAAGTAGTGCTTGCATGACAGCTTCTGGCTCTAATGTATAAGGATTGAGTGGTTTGTCGCTATCAAGGCGTTTTAATGTTGCTTGATAGCTGTCCCGATGGCGTGAAGATTGCCAATCGATGGTATTTAAAAAGACGGTTTTAGCATTATGGCGAAATTGGCTGTTGATGGGGCCTGTTTCTATCAATGATATTTTTATGGGTGTATCAGCAAGTTCTAAACGCAAGGTATCGGTATAACCTTCCAGAGCAAATTTAGACGCACTATATGCGCCACGAAAACGCAATGCAGCCAAGCCTAAGACCGAGCTGTTTTGAATAATGCGGCCATATCCTTGTGCGAGCATCTTTTTTAATACCAGTTGAGTTAAATGGTGCCAACCAAAGAAGTTACTTTCAAATTGGGCTTTGAGATCGCAAGTTTTAAGATCTTCTAGCGCACCTGTTTGGCCATATGCCCCGTTATTAAAAAGAGCATCGATTCGACCATCTAATAGCGCTAAAGCATCTTTAAAGCCTTGTTCGATTAAACTGCTATCCGATAAATCTAGATGGACCGTAGGTATATTTTGCTCATTCAGGCGGGCCACATCACTGTGTTTTCGACAGCTTGCTACAACGCGGTAGCCAAGCTCAGATAAGCGTTTTGCACAGTGGTAACCGATTCCACTTGAACAGCCAGTTAAAAGAATACGTGATATATCGGTCATGGTAATTCAACTACTATTATAATTATCTTTCGACTATACCACTAACGTATCGCATTCATCTACGCGCGATACTGGCAAAAGTTAAATTGTATTATTATCTTAAGTAATCCGAGATGATTAGAATTTTCAGATTGGGACTTAGGTGTTGCGAGCTTATAATCGCAGCCACTTTGCTCCCCCCTAGATTGGTTCATTATGTTGATTTACATTATTAATGTTTGCGTGAAGTTCTTCTTCATGTGTGCCCCGTTTTTTGTACTGTCAACCTACATTGCGATTACGCGGCGCTGGGAAGATAGCGTACGACGCAAATTAGCGATTAAAGTCATGATTGCCAGCATTTGTATGAGCGTGATTGTTTATCTGGGCGGGGATTTTATCTTTTCGCTATTTGGCATAAATATTCACTCATTTCGTATTGGCACGGGCGTCATTTTATTACTGACGGCCATTCAACTTTCCACCGGTGGTGATAGTGCTTCTAAAGTGAGTGCTGATGTCACGCCAAGTGATGTGATGATTGTGCCATTAACGACACCAGTTATTGTCGGCCCGGCGATTCTCGGGGCGATTGTGGTGATGGCTGCTGAAGCTCATTCTATCGGAACCCGAATTGCCGACCTCACTGGAATTACAGCCGCGATGTTATTGGTCGGGTTCATTTTGTATATCAGTTCAACGGTTGAGCGGCTAGTGACCAAACAGGGAATTTCGGTGATGACTAAAATTAGTGGACTGATTTTGTCTGCGATTGCCGCGCAGATGATTATGACCGGTGTAAAAGCTTTCATCGATTAATCGATATGTATAAAAAGGGGCAGCAGAAGCTGCCTTCTGTATTCTATTGAAACTTAAAGTCCGTTAGTTCCATTGCGCTCCACTGTTTACCTTTGCGTAGCACTTGTAATTTAATCAATTGGTAATCAAGTTTGGGCGCCAGCCACATGTAAGTTTGACGGTCACCATGTTGGATACGTTTAAGACGAATGGTTTTGAAGCTACCCGCAGGCACTTTTAGGGTTTCCTGACCATCAATTTTAAATTTGTAATCTTTGGTTTTATCCCCTTCCACATAGTGGTAGTGAAAGTTGGTTTGCCCGGATTTAACATCATCTTGAAATTGGATCTGAAATGCGGTGGCATCTAGAGTATTACCCCAACTTCCTGCTGGGAAATGTTTGGTTTTATCATCGCTTTTGACAATCAACCCGCCCTTGCCGTCAGCTTTACCCGTGATATCGGTAGAACCTAAGAACACTCGTTTATGGCGGCTGAACTTTTCTGTCACAATTCTTTGATTTTGGTAGCTGAAGTAGCTTTTGTCATCGTAGCTCATGCCTGCGCCACCAAGGACTTTGGCGGTACTGGTTGCTTTATAAGTACCATTAGCTTGTTTTTCTAATGCGCGGCTACCATGACCAATTGCAGCATTTTTAAAGTAGGCCTTGTAGTCAGCTTTAAAGGGTTTTACAGGTTGCCAGGTTTGTGCTTGAGCGGTATTGGCAGCTGCAATGGTGAGAACTGTTGCGATGGTAAGAACTGGTTTGAGCATAGCGTTACATCTGTTTTTAATCATGGCATCAGTATGCCAAAGCTTACCCCAAAACAAAATAGCCCCGCCTAAGCGGGGCTATGAACTACAAGTAGCTAACTAGGTAGGTTATTTAGCAGCTACTTCTTTTTTTGCGCGACTGGCAGATTTAGTCGCTTTTTTTTCAACAACTGGTTCTTGTTCTTCTTCGCGTTCGTATGTTTCTACGTAGTAGTTACCGTAGAATGAATCGATAAGAATCTGTTTCAGTTCACTAATTAATGGGTAACGAGGGTTCGCACCAGTACATTGGTCGTCAAACGCTTCGACAGCAAGCTGATCAATTTTTGACATGAAATCAGCTTCAGAAATCCCAGCAGCTTGAATAGAGGTTGGAATATCTAATTCGACTTTCAATGCTTCTAACCAATCCAACAGAGCATTGATTTTGTCCTGAGTACGGCCTTCGCGGAAACCAAGGTGTTCAGCAATTTCAGCATAACGAGCCCGAGCTTTTGGACGGTCATACTGAGAAAATGCTGCCTGTTTGGTTGGCAGGTTAGTTGCGTTGTAACGAATCACGTTAGTCAGCAATAGCGCGTTTGCTAAACCGTGAGGAACATGGAACATTGCACCTAATTTATGTGCCATTGAGTGACAAATTCCCAAGAACGCTTGAGCAAATGCAATACCGGCAATTGTGGCACCATTATGTACTTTTTCACGAGCGATTGGGTCTTTTGCTCCGTTGTGATAAGCACTTGGCAGATATTCTTTTAACAGAGTCAATGCTTGCAGTGCTTGTCCATCAGAAAACTCGTTTGCCATGATTGAAACATAGGCTTCCATCGCGTGAGTGACTGCATCGTAACCACCGAATGCGGTCAGCGATTTAGGCATATTCATCACTAGGTTTGCATCAATAACCGCCATGTTAGGAGTTAATTGATAATCCGCCAGTGGGTATTTTTTACCAGTATGGTCATCAGTTACAACGGCAAATGGAGTCACTTCTGAACCAGTCCCTGAAGTGGTGGTAATGGCAACCATCGTTGCTTTTGCACCCATTTTAGGGAATTTGTAAATACGTTTACGAATATCCATGAAACGAAGAGCCAACTCTTCGAAATGAACTTCTGGATGTTCGTACATAACCCACATGATTTTAGCCGCGTCCATTGGAGAACCGCCACCGAGAGCCAAAATAACATCTGGTTTAAACTGGTTAAGCAGGTCTGCCCCTTTGCGTACGATACTCAAAGTTGGGTCAGCTTCTACTTCATAGAAAACTTCAGTTTCCATGCCTTTTTCGTGCAGAATTTCAATCAGTTCGTCTGCATAACCGTTGTTAAACAAGAAACGGTCAGTGACCACACAGGCGCGTTTTTTGCCAACCAAATCTTCCATAGCTTCTGGTAAGCAGCCGCGACGGAAGTAGATAGATTGTGGAAGTTTATGCCATAACATGTTTTCTGCCCGTTTTGCGACTGTTTTTTTGTTGATCAAGTGTTTTGGACCAACGTTTTCAGAAATGGAGTTACCACCCCATGAACCACAACCTAAGGTCAGTGATGGTGCCAGTGCAAAGTTATAAAGGTCGCCAATCCCACCTTGAGAGGTTGGAGTGTTAATCAAAATACGGGCGGTTTTCATTTTATCGCCGAAGTAATTGATGCGATCTTTATTTAAATCCTGGTCGGTATATAAAGCAGAAGTATGACCAATCCCACCAATGTTAACCATCTCTTCGGCTTGTTCTACTGCATGTTTAAAGTCTTTAGCAACGAACATTCCTAAAGTTGGAGAGAGTTTTTCATGGGCAAACTCATCATTGGCATCAACATGAACGCCTTCGCCAATCAATACTTTCGTCCAAGCTGGAACGCTAACACCGGCCATTTCGGCAATTTTAACGGCTGGTTGGCCTACGATTTTGGCATTCAGAGCGCCATTAATCATCAGCACTTTGCGAACTTTGTCGGCTTCTTCTTTAGAGAGAATGTAACCGCCATAGTTTGAGAAACGTTCTTTAACTGCATCGTAAACGTCTTGAACGATAATTACGGCTTGTTCTGATGCACAGACAACCCCGTTATCAAATGTTTTAGACATTAAGATTGAAGAAACTGCACGTTTAATATCTGCTGTTTCATCGATAACCACCGGAGTATTCCCAGCACCTACACCAATTGCAGGTTTACCTGATGAGTAGGCAGCTTTAACCATGCCTGGACCACCAGTTGCCAGAATCAAGTTAATGTCTTTGTGGTGCATTAACGCGTTGGATAATTCCAGTGTTGGTTCATCAATCCAACCAACGATATCTTTTGGTGCACCTGCTGCAACCGCTGCTTCAAGTACGATTTGAGCTGCTTTATTAGTTGATTTTTTAGCTCGTGGGTGAGGGGAGAAAATAATCCCGTTACGAGTTTTCAAACTAATCAAAGCTTTGAAAATAGCAGTAGAAGTTGGGTTAGTGGTTGGGACAATCCCACACAATATACCAATTGGCTCAGCGATGGTAATCGTACCCATCTCTTCGTCTTCTTCTAAAATACCGCAAGTTTGATCGTCTTTATATTTGTTATAGATATATTCAGAAGCAAAGTGGTTTTTTATCACTTTATCTTCAACGATCCCCATGCCTGATTCAGCTGCAGCCATTTGTGCTAATGGAATGCGTTCATCAGCCGCTGCTAATGCGGCAGCACGGAAAATTTTGTCAACTTGTTCCTGGCTGTAGGTCGCGTAAATCGCTTGAGCTTTTTTAACTCTCGCGACTAAAGCATCAAGTTCAGTAACATTGGTGACAGTCATAAATCTCTCCTTAAGTATAGAAAGCTGTTTAGCAAGGGCCGTATGAGCCGTGATGTTTGCATACCCCAAAACATCCACATTTTCGCCGCCAGAGCATCCTTGCTAACCAGCCTTCGATGCACAGTATATGAATACTCTAGGTAACAAAACTTGACTTGGATCAGTTGTTGTTTAGTTACAAATGAAATTTGAAAATGAGATCAAAATTACTCTTTAAAGCCAGTAAATAGGCGGCATTTAGGTTAAGTAACGTAAAATAATCTCATTTAATATTTTATTTTGTTGCAAACTTACAAGATAACTGATCATACTTTGTATTCACTTAAGTGTAGCTAGTCCTGTTCAATATATAGACTTTGTCGCTATGTTGATTGCCGCTTGCCAAGAGGTTCTTTATCTGTAGGATATGTGCCGTTTTTTACGTCAGTTGTTGGATACTGATGATGTAAATCAACATAACTATTCTGAAAAATTGATTTTATATGGCACTTAAATTTTTTCGGGCGTCACATTAACGAATAATTGTTTGTCCAAGTTGGTTTAGAGATGTACAATCCGTGGTTGATTGTCTATCGAACAGGATAATTATCTGTTTAGTGATGATTTAATTAGAAATAATAACCGTTCACAAAGTGACTCTTTTAGCACTATTTTTCCGTTTGGGATGCCCTTATAAAATGGAGATTTGTTTGAATGAATCTAAATAAGAAAATTCTTAGCACGCTCGTGGTTTCAGCGATGTTAAGCGCAACCACAGCATATGCAGCGACAGTTCCAGCCGGAACCAAGCTTGCAAAAAAACAGGTCATGGTTATTAACAATGGCTCTGAACCAGGATCATTAGATCCTCAATTAATTCAAGGTGTACCAGGACAACACATTGCCCAGCAATTGTTTGAAGGTCTTGTTAGTCAGGATGGCAACGGTAAAACTGTCCCTGGCGTTGCTAAAAGCTGGGATAATAAAGACAATAAAGTCTTTACCTTCTACCTGCGCGATGATGCTAAATGGTCAAATGGCAAACCTGTAACGGCTCAGGATTTTGTGTTTGCATGGCGTCGTTTGGTTGCACCTAAAACTGCATCTCCTTATGCATACTATTTACAGTTAACGAGTATTCTGAACGTTGATGACATCGTTAATGGTAAAAAAGACCCGAAAACTTTGGGTGTGAAAGCATTAGATGATCATACTCTGCAGGTAACTCTGGCTCACTCTGTGCCATATTTTGTAAAAATGATGGCTAACTCATCCGTTTTTCCTGTTTATCCACCTGCGATTGAAAAATGGGGCGATAAATGGACTCAGCCAGAGCATATGGTTTCAAACGGTGCTTATACACTCAGTAAATGGATTGTGAACGGTCGTATTGTGATGACTCGTAACGACCAATACTGGGATAATAAAGACACTGTTATTAATCAGGTTACTTTCTTACCTGTTTCTGATCAGGTCGCTGCGATGAACCGCTTTATGGCGGGTGAAATCGATATGACTTATGAAGTGCCGAACGAACAGTTCAAACACTTGAAAAAAGATTATCCAAAAGATCTGAAAGTGACTGGTTATCTGTGTAACTACTACTACGACTTCAACAACAAAAAACCACCATTTAATGATGTTCGCGTTCGTAAAGCTCTTTCTTATGCGATTAACCGTGATGTCATCACTAAATTTGTAACTGGTAAAGGTGAAGAACCTTTATACGGATTTACACCTGGTTCTGTTGAAGGTTTCCATGCTCCAACATTTGCCTATGCTGGAATGACTCAAGCTCAGCGCTTAGCTAAAGCCAAAGAGCTGATGAAAGAAGCAGGCTATGGTAAAGGTGGTAAACCGCTGAATGTTTCTATCTTGTACAACACAAGTGCTAACCATAAGAAAATTGCACTGGCTGTTGGTCAGATGTGGAAAGCACTCGGTGTGAATGTAACGTTAGAAAACCAAGAATGGAAAACATTCTTAGATACTCGTCAGAACCACAATTTTACCGTTGCACGTGATGCATGGTGTGGTGACTATAACGAAGCTTCTACCTTTATGACATTGCTGATGACCGGTAATGCTCAGAACAACGCGGATTACAGTGATCCAAAATACGATGAGCTCATGAATAAAGCGTTGAATACTGCTGATGATGCGGCTCGTAACAAACTGTATTCAGAAGCTGAAAAAGTTATCGCAAAAGATGCGCCAGTTGCGCCTGTTTACTCATATGTGAACGCGCGTTTGGTGAAACCTTATGTTGGTGGTTATCCAATGCACAATGCGCTGGACTATTACTACGTTAAGAATTTCTATCTGAAAGCGAAATAAATCAGTCATAAAATAAATTGATTGATACGTACGGGTGCTGACTGGCCCTCCCCAGCAGCACCTTTTATACACTTAAGTTTTGGTAACGAATCTCGAACGAGACTAGTTTATGTTAAAGTTTATTTTCAAGCGTATATTGGAAGCGATTCCAACTTTGCTGGTGTTGATTACAGTGTCATTTTTCATGATGCGGTTTGCACCAGGGAACCCGTTTTCAAGCGAACGGGAATTACCTCCTGCTGTCGAAGCAAACCTAAATGCCAAATATGGCTTGGATAAGCCTTTAGTTGTGCAATATTTCAATTACATGAAAAATATGCTGCATGGCGATTTGGGACCTTCATTTAAATACAAAGATCAGGATGTTACATCTTTGATTCAGCAATCTTTACCGGTATCAGCACGAATTGGAATTTATGCTTTTATCCTCGCTGTTGTTATGGGTGTTGCTGTCGGGACGGTATCAGCGCTTAAACAAAATACTTGGCTTGATTATACGACCATGTCTACGGCAATGATTGGGGTGGTGATGCCCTCATTCGTGATTGCGCCCGTATTGGTTTATATATTTGCATTATGGTTGAAAATTCTGCCAGCTGGAGGGTGGAATGGTGGAGATTTTCGGCACATGATTTTGCCTGTGGTGGGGATGGCGCTGCTTTATGTCGCGACATTTGCAAGGATTACCCGCGGTAGCATGATTGAAACGCTACACTCTGATTTTATTCGAACCGCTAAAGCCAAAGGGATGCCTTATTTGCGCGTGGTTTTAAAACATGCATTAAGACCTGCGCTATTACCTGTTATTTCATATATGGGGCCTGCTTTTGTCGGTATTATTACCGGATCGGTTGTCATTGAGACTATTTTTGGTCTGCCTGGAATTGGCCAGTTATTTATTAATGGGGCTCTAAACCGTGACTACTCGTTAGTTCTTGGGGTGACAATTGTCATTGGTGTTTTGACTATTTTCTTTAACGCTATCGTCGATATTTTATTAGCGTTAGTCGATCCGAAAATTCGAATATAGGGAGCCGGCCAGTTTATGTTGTTATCTAAAAAGTCCAGCAAAGCGGTTAGCGATAACTTAGCTGATCAGCTGGAAGTTGAAGGGCGTAGTCTTTGGCAAGATGCGTTTCGTCGTTTTCGACGTAACCATGCGGCGATGATCAGTTTAACAATTTTAATTTTTATTATTTTGTTTGTACTGATTGGCCCTTATTTTTCTCAATATCCATTTGATGCGACGGATTGGGCTCATATGTCTTCAGCACCATCATTTGCAAATGGGCACTATTTTGGAACAGATTCTTTAGGTCGAGACCTGTTTGTCCGTTCTCTTTTAGGTGGTCGGATTTCGCTATTGGTTGGAGTTCTGGGCGCGTTAGTTGCGGTCGTTATTGGAACTCTTTATGGAGCAACTTCCGGCTTTGTCGGCGGTGGGGTTGACCGAATCATGATGCGTATTTTGGAAATCTTATATTCCATTCCGTTCATGTTCTTGGTGATTTTGCTCGTGACTTTCTTCGGGCGAGACATCATGTTGATCTTTGTCGCTATCGGGGCGGTATCTTGGTTGGATATGGCAAGGGTAGTGCGTGGCCAGACATTGAGCTTGCGTAACAAAGAGTTTATTGAAGCTGCTGAAGTATGTGGTGTTTCTCGTTGGAATATCATTACCAAACACGTCATTCCTAACGTTTTAGGGATTGTCGCTGTATACGCAACGCTATTGGTGCCAAATATGATTCTTCTTGAATCCTTCTTAAGTTTCTTAGGATTAGGGGTTCAAGAGCCGATGACTAGCTGGGGGGCATTACTGCAAGATGGTGCTCAGAATATGAACATTGCTCTTTGGCAATTGTTAGTCCCTGGTATTTTTATGGTCATAACGCTGTTTTGTTTTAACTATATTGGCGATGGTCTGCGTGATGCGCTTGACCCTAAAGACCGTTAAATCAGCAGCTCGGTAACGAAGGAATAACCATGAGTTTATTAGAAGTAAAAGATCTGCGAGTTGAATTTTCAACGCCGGATGGCACGGTTACCGCAGTGAATGATTTGAATTTTAGCCTTAAAGCTGGTGAGACTTTAGGTATCGTTGGCGAATCAGGTTCTGGCAAAAGCCAAACTGCATTTTCTCTGATGGGATTGCTTGCCTCTAACGGTGTTATCTCTGGCAGTGCTAAATTCGAAGGCCGGGAGATTTTGAATCTCCCAGAAAAAGAGTTAAACAAGATCCGCGCTGAAAAAGTTGCAATGATTTTTCAAGACCCGATGACCAGTTTAAACCCGTATATGAAAGTAGGGGAGCAGTTGATTGAGGTCTTAAAATTACACAAAGGCATGGATAGAGGCGAAGCATACGCTGAATCTGTTCACATGTTAGATGCGGTAAAAATGCCTGAAGCACGAAAACGCATGCAAATGTTTCCGCATGAATTTTCAGGCGGGATGCGCCAGCGTGTGATGATTGCTATGGCATTATTGTGTCGTCCTCAATTATTAATCGCGGATGAACCAACTACGGCACTCGATGTCACTGTACAAGCGCAGATTATGCAGCTGTTAAACGAACTAAAAAATGATTTTAACACTGCGATTATCATGATTACCCATGATTTAGGGGTCGTTGCGGGTATTTGTGACAAAGTTCTGGTGATGTATGCTGGTCGTACGATGGAATATGGTAGTGCTCACGAAGTATTCTATTCACCTTCACATCCATATAGCGCAGGCTTGTTAAAAGCGATCCCTCGGCTTGACTCTCACGGCGATGTGTTGCCAACGATTCCAGGAAATCCACCAAACTTGTTGCGTTTGCCCAAAGGTTGTCCTTTCCAAGAACGTTGTGAGAGAGTTATGCCGCAATGTTCTTGCGAAACGCCAGAATTACTAGAGTTTGATGATGGGCGGCAACGGGCATGCTTCTGGGATTGGCGTGGGGAGAGTTCCAAATGAGCGATAAGAAAGTCTTATTAGATGTCGAAGATCTTAAGGTTTATTTCGATATCAAAAATAGCCGGGGTTGGCCTTGGGCTAAACCCAGTACGCTAAAAGCGGTAGACGGGGTTTCTGTTCGCCTTTATGAAGGTGAAACGCTCGGTGTTGTTGGTGAGTCAGGTTGTGGTAAATCAACTTTTGCCAGAGCTATCATTGGACTTGTGGGCGCGCGCGGTGGCAAAGTCGTTTGGTTAGGACAAGATTTAACCAAAGCGAGTGCCAAAGCTGTTCATGAGACGCGTAAAGACATCCAAATGATTTTTCAGGATCCTTTGGCATCCCTAAATCCACGAATGACAATTGGCGAAATTATTGCAGAACCGCTCAAAACTTTTCATCCTGAGTTGTCAAAACGCGAAGTTAAAGACAAAGTAAAATCAATGATGATGCGAGTTGGGTTGCTTCCTAATGTTATTAACCGTTACCCACATGAGTTTTCAGGTGGGCAATGTCAGCGTATTGGGATTGCTCGAGCATTGATTCTAGAGCCTAAAATGGTTATCTGTGATGAACCTGTTTCGGCTCTTGATGTGTCGATTCAAGCGCAGGTTGTGAACTTACTTAAAGAAGTTCAGCATGAGATGGGCTTGAGCCTTATCTTTATTGCCCATGATTTATCCGTGGTTAAGCATATCTCTGATCGTGTATTGGTGATGTATTTGGGTAATGCAATGGAAACTGGAACATCTGCAGAGTTGTTTACAAATCCAACGCATCCTTACACTAAAGCGCTGATGACAGCTGTGCCTATTCCTGATCCAGATTTGGAACGTGGTAAGTCAATTGAGCTGCTTGAAGGTGAGTTACCATCGCCGATTAATCCGCCTTCTGGCTGTGTGTTTAGAACGCGTTGCCCGATGGCAAGTGATGAATGCGCTAAAGAGAAACCACAATTGAAAGGTTCTTCTCACCAAGTTGCATGTTGGCGTGTTAGCGTCTAAGCATTTTTCACGATAAGATTAAGCCTTAGAAGAGGCTGTTGAGCTTTTGAGATTGAATTTTGTTCAAATTAACCGCATTTTGAACGCAGCGCATTGTGCAAATACTTAATAAGTTAAGCCTGCAGGGTGCAACAAAGTTTAGGATGCGGTTAAATGAACCCGCCTAATATTGCTGCAAAGCCAATCATAAAAGGTTCAACGGCCCTTGAATAACGAGGGCTTTTTTTATTTTGGACGTTCGGAGGACGATTGCGAGTAAAGCGTTCCCTAAGATGGTTTAGTGCAGCTATTTTAGTTGTTGTTATTATTTTTGCTGGTATCGATCAGTATATGCGCTGGTCAACTCAGCCATTCGTATATAAAAGCGTCAAAGATGTGCCAGCTAAGCCTACTGCGTTGGTTTTGGGTACCACTAAATATGTAGGAAAGCGTTTAAACCCATTTTATATGAATCGGGTTCTCAAGACCGTGGCGTTATATCGACAAGGAAAAATTCGGCATATTCTTGTCAGTGGTGATAGGGCATCGCGTTATTATAATGAACCGCAAACCATGTATAACGATTTGGTTAAACGCGGCGTTCCAAGCAATATCATTGAAGTAGATAACGCCGGTTTTCGCACGCTCGATTCGATAGAACATGCCAAGATGGTATTTGGTCAAAGCCATCTGATTATCATTTCTCAAAGGTTTCATCTGGCACGAGCATTGTTTATTGCTCGCTATTTTCATCTCGATAGCGTCGGATTAATAGCGGCCGATGCGCCATTTGATTATTACTGGCGAACTCGGATGAGGGAAGTTCCCGCTAGGGTTTGGGCAGTCGTTGAGTTGTATATCCTTCGCCCGTGGCATGCCATGTTTAATTAACTCACTTAAAAACATAGCAATTTGCAAATTTAATCCCGCTTCGTCATTGCAAATTGCAAATTGCAAATTTTTGACACCTTCTTGTTAAAACACATTCTAGATAAATTAATTATTAAAAATTATCGGTAGATTAATAAGTTACAAATTTTTATGACAGTTTAATGAAGTTTGGCACGTCCTTTGTATCTATAGGCTCAGCAACCTGCGATGAGGTAGATGGATATGATGGATTGGAATAACTGGTTAAACGATGGGTGTCAGGCTCTTGGTATGCAAAGCGGTATCGTGACCGTTTGTTGTGGACGTCATCTAACCGTTGTACATCATGCTGACCGTTGTGATCTCGTTGTCTCTGGCGATAGCTTTGACCGAGCAGATACATTCTGTAATCAGGTAATGATTGGCCGCAATTGTGTGACTTACAATGCACCTGCCGGTTTTCGTGAGCGGTTCCGCCTAGGCAAAATGGAGATTGCAACTTCTATCCAAGCGTATATCGGATTTCCACTTATCGTGCGCGACACAGTATTTGGTACGCTGAGTTTCAGTTCAACTGAGCGTAAAAGTGAAGGTTTTTCAGCTCACGACCTGTTTTTGGTCGAAATGATGGCAGGTGATTATGTTCACTACAACCTGTCACCTAATCAAGCTGATTTATGATTTTTGTTCTTGCGTAATGCGAGATGTCCCTAGTTTACCCGGTCATTTTGGCCGGGCTTTTTTTATCCAAATAACCGCTGATGCAGCTTAAGCGCATAATCATCTGTCATTCCGGCAATATAATCAGCAATGATCCGGTAAGGATTATCCTGCTCTGCTTTTAGCCACCTTTCTTTAGTATTTAATGGCAGTAGGCGCATTGGATCGCTGCTAAATGCTTCAAATAACTCCATAACGGTTTGCTGCCCACGATAGCGAACTTGCTCGATATCGGGAGTGCGAATCACATAATGCAGGACAAATTGTTTTAAATAATTTAAGCCACTGTGATAGGGCTCTTCGAGTGTTGCTTGATAGGCCAGCAGAGGCTCTTCTACTACTTTGTCATAATCAATCTTGATAGCGGTAATAAACGCGTTTACCAATGCGCCAATTGCGTTTTTCTGAGCATAGTGATGGCCGCTAAAAAGTTGTGAAGTTATTTCATCAATGTGTTCGCTTAGCCAACAAGGCTCAAGAGATTTCATATTATCGACAACATGCTCCTGCCAGAGATCTCGATGAAAGAGGTTCATCACAATCGCATCTTCTAGATCATGAACCCCATAGGCAATATCATCAGCCAGTTCCATAATCGAACAATCAAATGATTTATGGCAAGTTTTTCGATGCTTTGTGGTGCCATCGCCTCGAATCATCTGTAGATAAGCCAAATCAGCTGAGTTAAGAGGTTCAACGAGCCAGTCGTATTGCTGCTTATCGTCTTGATAGAGGCCTTTAGCTGGAAGCCAATCGGCTGCTTTAAGTTGGCGAAAGTTAGCAACTGGAGCCGGTAGTGTTTTGCGAGTAAGCGCATCAATTGATACTGGATACTTACACACTCCGAGCAACGTCCGACGTGTCAGATTCATTCCATGTTCTTTTGTGTATGGCTCAAGTTTGGTCAAAATGCGAAATGTTTGAGCATTTCCTTCAAAACCGCCATGGCTGCGCATCATGTAATTGAGCGCTATTTCCCCGCCATGACCAAATGGTGGGTGACCGATATCATGAGCTAAACAAATTCCTTCGATTAATGCCGGATCAGCTAATGGTGCTGACGCCGAATAGTCTGATTGACACAATTGACTGATGATCCCCGTGCCAATCTGTGCCACTTCAAGAGAATGAGTGAGGCGAGTTCGATAGAAATCGTTATAACCGATGCTCAGAACTTGGGTTTTATTTTGTAATCGGCGAAACGCCGCAGAATGTAGAATTCGGCCACGGTCGCGCTGCCATGGGCTGCGTGGGTCGTGTTCGCGAGGTGGCAAGCTATCGTTAAATCGATATTGCCAAACAACAGTTTTATCATCGACTACCATAAGCTTGCCAATTAAAAAATAACTATTTATCCCAATTTAGAAGTGCTTAAGGTGATGCGTCAAGCAAAATCAATTGCTTTTGGCACTGCCCTCGAAGAGCTTAAACCCGTATAATAGCCACAAATGCTCGTTTGATTGATGGAGGTTCCATGGCTGAGCAACTGCCTGTCGTAATTACTGTTGATGGGCCAAGTGGCGTAGGGAAAGGAACATTATGTGCGAAAATTGCGACCAAACTTGGTTACCACTTACTGGATAGTGGCGCAATTTACCGCGTTTTGGCATTGGCTGCTTTGCACCACAAAGTCGATATCGATAATGAAGAAGCGCTTTATTTATTAGCCGCTCATTTGGATGTGCGATTTGAGCGTACGCAATCGCTGGTGCATGTCATCCTTGAGGGTGAAAATGTTTCTGATGAGTTACGCCTAGAACAAACTGGTGAAACAGCCTCAAAAATTGCTGCTTTCCCTCGAGTCCGTGAAGCCTTACTACGCCGTCAACGCGCCTTTCGCCAAGCTCCAGGATTAGTCGCAGATGGCCGAGACATGGGAACTGTTGTATTTCCTGAGGCGAGTGCAAAGATATTTTTGGATGCCAGCGCACAAGTGCGCGCAAAACGCCGCTATAACCAGTTGCAAGCTAATGGCATTAGTGTTAACGTTGAAAACCTTTTAAATGATATTAAGGCAAGAGATGACCGAGACCGCAATCGAGCTGTTGCGCCATTGGTGCCAGCAGATGATGCGTTAGTTATCGATTCGTCTAACCTTAGTATTGAGGATGTCGTTACACAAGCTTTTGCTTATATCGACTCGAAACTAACCCGATAATTTTTCGGGAATTGGAAACTTACAAAATGGATTTTGTAAGTTGTTGAAATAACCCCATTTAGCGGGATAGCTAGGTGGTCGTTTTTATATATGTAAATTAAACATGACTGAATCTTTTGCTCAACTCTTTGAAGAGTCTCTTCACGATCTGGAATTTCGTTCCGGTTCGATTGTTAAAGGCACTGTTGTTGCCATTCAGAACGGTATGGTTCTGGTTGATGCAGGCCTGAAATCCGAGTCTGCAATCCCAGCAGAGCAATTCAAAAACAGCGCCGGCGAACTGGAAGTTGAAGTTGGTCAGGAAGTTGATGTAGCTCTGGACGCGGTGGAAGATGGTTTCGGTGAGACTATCCTGTCTCGCGAGAAAGCTAAACGCCATGAAGCTTGGGTACAGTTGGAAGCGGCTTACGAAGAGCAAGCGACTGTTACTGGCGTTATCAACGGCAAAGTCAAAGGTGGCTTTACTGTTGAAGTAAACAACATCCGAGCATTCTTGCCTGGTTCTTTGGTTGATGTCCGTCCTGTTCGTGACACATCACACCTGGAAGGCAAAGAGCTGGAATTCAAGGTTATCAAGCTGGATCAGAAACGCAACAACGTCGTTGTTTCTCGTCGTGCTGTTATCGAAAAAGAACACAGTGCAGAACGTGAACAGCTGCTGGAAAATCTGCAAGAAGGCCAAGAAGTTAAAGGTATCGTTAAAAACCTTACTGATTACGGCGCATTCGTTGATTTGGGCGGCGTAGATGGCTTGCTGCATATCACTGATATGGCTTGGAAACGGGTTAAACACCCAAGTGAAATCGTCAACGTCGGTGACGAAATCAATGTTAAAGTTCTGAAATTTGACCGTGAACGCACTCGTGTATCACTGGGTCTGAAACAGCTAGGTGAAGATCCATGGGTAGCAATTGCTAGCCGTTATCCTGAAGGCACTCGTCTGGAAGGTCGCGTTACTAACCTGACTGATTATGGTTGTTTCGTTGAAATCGAAGACGGTGTTGAAGGTCTGGTTCACGTTTCTGAAATGGATTGGACTAACAAAAACATCCACCCATCTAAAGTTGTTAACGTGGGTGACGTTGTTGAAGTTATGGTTCTGGATATCGATGAAGAACGTCGTCGTATCTCTCTAGGCCTGAAACAATGTAAAGCTAATCCTTGGGATTCATTTGCTGAAAACCATGCTAAAAATGACCGTGTTAGTGGTAAAATTAAATCAATCACTGATTTCGGTATCTTCATTGGTTTAGAAGGCGGTATCGATGGCTTGGTTCACTTGTCAGATATCAGCTGGAATACTCCTGGTGAAGAAGCTGTTCGTGAATACAAAAAAGGCGACGAAATCGAAGCCGTTGTACTGCAAGTTGATGCAGAACGCGAACGTATTAGCTTAGGCGTTAAACAATTAGCTGCTGACCCATTCAATAACTATCTGGATAGTTTGAAAAAAGGTGCTATTGTTGAAGGTACAGTTAGCGCAGTTGATGCTAAAGGTGCTACAGTTGAATTGGCTGATAGCGTTGAAGGTTACATTCGTGTAGCTGATCTTTCTCGTGAACGCGTTGAAGATGCTTCAACTGTATTGTCTGTCGGTGACAGCGTAAACGCTAAGTTTGTTGGCGTAGATCGTAAAAACCGTACCATTAGCCTGTCTATCCGTGCGAAAGACGAAGCTGATGAAAAAGAAGCAATGGCTAGCCTGAATGCGCAAGAAGATGCGCAGATCGGTAACGCTATGGCTGAAGCGTTTAAAGCGGCCTCTAAAGGCGAATAAACGTGAAAATTCAGGGGGGTACTTGATCCCCCCTGATTCCATTCTAAACTGAGAGTAGTTCTTAAATTATTGCTTTCGGGGTGCATATGACCAAATCTGACCTGATAGAACGGCTAGCAACAAAATATATGAATCTTTCTGCTAAAGACATTGAGCTGGCTATTAAAGAGATTCTCGAGCAGATGGCAAGTTCATTGCAAGATGGGGATCGTATAGAAATTCGAGGTTTTGGAAGTTTTTCATTACATTATCGAGCTCCACGTGTTGGCCGTAATCCTAAAACAGGAGAAAAGGTCGAACTTTCAGGCAAATATGTTCCACATTTTAAGCCTGGCAAAGAGCTGCGTGAGCGGGTAAATCTAGATCTACCGCGATAATTCAACCGGTTTCCACTTGCCATGCGATGAAGGTGAACCTGGTTTATTCTTGGGAGAGCGTCATTGAAGGCATTAGTTATTCTGGTGGTAGTGATCGTCTTTTTTGTTTTAGCATTGGCAATTGGGGCGCAGAATGACCAATTAGTTTCGGTTCACTATTTGGTTGCGAGCTCTGATCTGCGAGTATCATGGCTAATGGCGATCATGTTTGTTATTGGATTTATTATTGCTTGCCTTGGATTAGGCTTTTTCTATACCAAAACTCGTCTGCAACTTATGTCTTTACGCCGTAAACTTCGTAAACAGCAGCGTGAATTAGAACAAGCGAAACCTCTTCAGAGCGGAGATTAATATTCCGTGTTTGGATTGTTGTTCTTACTGTTGCCTGTTGCAGTTGCTTACGGTTGGTATATGGGGCAACGCAGTGTCAGGCAACAACGCAAGCGTAAATCTAATCAGTTATCCCGACAATATGTCGCTGGCCTGAATTTACTGCTATCTGATCAATCGGATAAAGCAGTTGACTTATTTATTGACCTTTTACAGGTTGATTCAGACACTATTGAAACTCATTTAGCGTTGGGGAATCTGTTTCGCCAACGCGGTGAAGTTGATAGAGCCATCCGTATTCACCAAAATTTAATTGCGCGCCCTAGTTTAGACGTAGAGCAGCGGCAATTAGCATTGCTTCAGCTATCAAAGGATTACCAAGTTGCTGGTTTATTCGATAGAGCTGAGACGATATTGCTAGAGCTAACGAACGAGCCAGAACATAGCGAAAATGCACTGAAAAGTTTGCTGTTTTTGTATCAGCAAACTCGAGAGTGGCGCAAAGCTATCGGAATCGGTGAACAAATTCCCTCTCAATGGATAGCTAATATCCAAACTCAAATTGCCCATTTTTATTGCGAACTTGCTTTAGAGGAAGAGACCTCAGGTAATTTTAAACGCGTTCAAGGGTATTTACGAAAAGCACTTCATCATGACTCTCGCTGTGTACGGGCTAGGCTTCATCTGGCTCAGTTTTTAGTTGAGCAACAGCACTATAAAGAGGCCGTTCGCTGGATTGAAGAGTTGCCCGAAATTGATGTGGATTTACTCAGCGATTATGTTCCATTAATTGAGCAAATCTATGAAGGGTTACAGGATGAGAATAGTTTTCGTGAATATCTAGAACGCGCGATGCGCCTTGGTGCTGGGGCGTCTGTGACACTTAAATTAGCATCCTTAATTGAACATGATAATATTGGCGCCGCCCAGCGAATGGTATTAGATGAGCTTAAACGCCGACCAACCATGCGGGGCTTTCATAAATTAATTGATTACCATGTCCAACAAGCTGAACCGGGTCAAGCTCGACAAAGCCTTCAGGCGTTAAGAGATTTAGTTGCTCGGCAGATGTTAATTAGACCGCGTTATCGTTGTCAGAAATGTGGCTTTTCAAGCCACGCAATGTATTGGCATTGTCCTTCTTGTAAAAGTTGGGGCACTGTAAAACCTGTTCGTGGATTAGACGGAGAATAATATTAATGCAAGACCCTAAAGTGATCATCGCCCTAGATTTTGATAACAAAGAGCGTTGTCTAGAGTTAGTCCACCAACTTGAGCCTAAATCTTGCCGCTTGAAAATAGGTAAAGAGATGTTCACTCGCTTTGGGCCTGAACTTGTCAAAGAGTTGCAGTCGCTAGGGTTTGAGATCTTTTTAGACCTTAAATTCCATGATATCCCCAATACAGTTGCTAAAGCTGTTCAATCAGCTGCAGATCTTGGCGTTTGGATGGTCAATGTTCATGCCAGCGGTGGGCGCCGAATGATGATGGCTGCCAAAGAGGCCCTCAAAGGATACACCAATGCGCCGAAACTAATCGCTGTAACAGTGTTAACCAGCATGGAACAAAGCGACC
Source organism: Celerinatantimonas sediminis (assembly GCF_046054195.1). Lineage (NCBI taxonomy): Bacteria > Pseudomonadati > Pseudomonadota > Gammaproteobacteria > Celerinatantimonadaceae > Celerinatantimonas > Celerinatantimonas sediminis. The sequence goes on along the minus strand of NZ_JBEQCS010000006.1, from coordinate 126,734 downwards.
TAGAGGAAGTGGGGTATTCTAGTGATGTGGCTGAGCAGGTAAAAAGGTTGGCGCTGCTCACATCTGATTGTGGTTTAGATGGCGTTGTTTGTTCAGCCCAAGAAGCTCATTTACTTCGTCAATACTGCCCTGATGAGTTCTTATTGGTGACACCTGGAATTCGTTTAACTGATAAAACTGACGATGATCAACGCCGAATTATGACGCCGGAAAAAGCCATTGCTGCTGGCTCAAGCTATCTGGTTATTGGTCGTCCTATAACCCAAAGTGACAATCCTCTTCAGGTCGTTAACTCGATTAATGCATCGTTAAATTAATCAGCTAGTCAGGGCTAGTTTATTCTAGCCCTAAGCCATTGAGCTAATTTGATAACGATAAACAAGCATACGGCAATCATAACAAACGTGCGATGAACGCTGGTTGCCACAGGCATCCCTAGTAACCTTTGATCGCCTAGTCCCGATGGGTGAAAATATTCTAGAATCAATTTAATCGTCGTTGCACCTAACAATAACGTTGATTCTATTTTGTGCTCAGCAAATTGTTTTAATAGAGCATAAACAAACAAGCCATGTAGTAGCCCAGAGAGCCCGACATAATCACTTACATTCGTAAAATATAGTAATGTGCTGTTACTGATAACCACCAAGGTCGCGATGAGTGCCAACCACTGCCAAATATTAAATAATTTCGCGTACAAAAGACTAATGATTGCTAATGCAACCAAGTTGATTGCGCAGTGCAGCCAGTCAGCATGAACCAATGTGCCACTTAAGAGGCGCCACCACTGGCTATGCTCTATTGCTAGTTTATTCCAGCTCAAAGAATTGACCCAAGGCTGAAGAATCAGCGCTGCAAAAGCGATTGTAGCGCTGACTAACAAGTTATATGACTTAGAATATTGCTTAATCTTCATACTCCAGAGGGTCAACTTGTCCATTTTTAGCAAATGCTTCAAGACGTTCCTGACATGCCCCACAGCGTCCACAAGCTTTCTCCCGGCCGTTGTAGCAGGTCCAGGTTTGGCTATAATCAAGGCCCATGGCTAAACCATCTTTAAGAATTTCTATTTTACTCTGATGTAAATAAGGGCTAACGATTTCAACGGGTTCATAATTTGCTATCTGACTGACATCATTCATCTTGTTCACAAATTCTGGACGGCAATCTGGATAGATTGCATGATCTCCTGAATGAGCACCGTAATACACTTTGCTAGCTCCAATAGATACGGCATAGCCAATGGCTAATGAGAGCAGAATCATATTGCGGTTCGGCACCACAGTTGATTTCATGCTTTCTTCGGCATAATGACCTTCGGGAATATCGATGTCAGATGTAAGGGATGACCCTTGCAATAACTGATTAATTGCAGTGATATCAATTACTTTATGTTCTAAACCTAAGCTTTGTGTCACCTGACGGGCAACATCGATTTCTTTTTTATGGCGCTGACCATAATCAAAGGTTAATGGATAAGCATCATAACCTTCTCGCAATGCTTTGTTTAAAACGGTGTAGGAGTCCATGCCTCCTGAGTAGATAATGACGACTTTTTCTTTCATTTGGGTTGCGCTTCTATTGACTATTCTCTATAAACAACGGATTTTCGCTCAAATAAGTCTAGGTGACAAATGTCTGATGTAATTTATCGTGTCAATGAAATTTTTGAGACCATTCAAGGTGAAGGTTTTTACAGTGGAACGCCAGCTGTATTCATCCGTATGCAAGGATGCGATGTTGGATGCCCATGGTGTGATACTAAACATACTTGGGCTGTAGAGCTCGATGACGAGTATCCATTGGAACAGATGAATCAACCTAGCGGCGATCGCCAGCGATGGGCTCAGGCAAGCTCTGATGAGCTTTTAGCACTGGTTAGCTCTTATCAGGCAAAGCATATTGTTATCACTGGCGGTGAACCTTGTTGGTATGATTTAAAACCTCTGACTAAGAAGCTTCATGACAATGGTTATATGTGTCAGCTTGAGACCAGTGGTACCTATGAAATTCAAATTGATGCTCGTTCATTTGTGACCGTTTCACCCAAAATTAATATGCGAGGTAAGCGGGATGTTTTAGCGAGTGCGATGCAAAGAGCAAATGAAGTGAAGCATCCGGTTGGCCGTCAAAGCGATATTGATGCTCTGGATTTATTATTAGCTCGTTGTCCAACGCAGGCGCAAATAGCCTTGCAACCAATTAGCCAGCAACAACGTGCAACTGATTTATGTATTCAAACATGTATTAAACGAAATTGGCGTCTCTCTGTTCAGCTACACAAGTATATTGGTGTGTTGTAACATTTGATTATGCTTTAAATGGTCCTTTTGCCAAAAAATTTGAGTTATATAGTTAGAAAATACAACTGAGTTGTTAGTATTAATAATAATTAGTGAGTTAAAAATGCGAATTTGGATCACTTATTAACAAAATAATTTTTATAATTGGCATAATATATGTAATAAGCTATCGATTAATAACGGCAATGATAGGGAAGGTTGGCTGATATCCACACGATGTAAGATAGCAATTGTGAAAGATGTTAATGTCTTTGATGGGTGGCTTTTTTAGTTTGTTGATAAAATAAAAAAGCCGACACTCTGCCGGCTTTTTCAAAAGGCTTAGATGATTAGATTAAAAAGTCATCTTTAGTTTTGCCTTCATTATCGATTGCGTGTTGGATAACTGCTGGCGTACGTCCTTGACCAGTCCAAGTTTTTTCCACGCCATCTTCAATATAACGATATTTAGGAGGCAGAGGCGCGCGTTTACGACGACCAGGAGTAGCAGCTTTTGATTCAAAAACTTCTACTAATTCTGAAGGATCAATTCCGTCCTGTTCCATCATTTCTTTATATTGTTTAAGCTTTTCAAGTTTAGCTTGTTCTTGAGCTTGACGAGTTTGTTCAATATCACGACGTTCTTGAACAATTGCATCCAATTTGCTCAAGGTTTCTTCCATTTGTTCCAAAGACAATTCTTTAGTAGCTGCTTTTAAGCTACGTGCATTTAAGAATGTTTTCAGGAAATCACTCATAGTTGGTTCCCACTGTTGATTAGTTACATTTGGCGCTAATAATTAAAATCCTGATAATTTTTATTCAATAAAGCTTTTTTGTCAAATTATCTTATAAAAATTTAATGTTTTATTTGCATTTATTAATAACGGTTAATAAAAAAGTTGTTCTATAACTAAAAAACTTGAATTTCTAAATTTAAGCGTTAGGATGACAGCCCAATCTTACAAGTAGAGGTGCAACTGCAATAAGTAGAGCTTTTGAGGGTGATTCCGATGAAAGAGTTCGAAAGGTGTAGTTGCCGAAGTTAAGAGATTATATCAACCATCCTTAGCTGGGCATATCGCTGAAAAAGCATATGACTGTCATAGTATAATGAACTATGGAGAGCTACTTAAAAATATATTTGCTTATTCTTTGAGTAGATCTCCTTTTAAAATTTTAGAGAGATCATGGTTTTAACTTCTTATTCAGATTCTATTTACTCTTTGCTCCCACCTGCAGTTGCTTTACTGATGGCAATATTGACGCGGCGGGTTCTACTATCGCTAGCCTGCGGAATAATTTTAGGTGCTTTGCTATTAACTCAAGGAAGTATTGTGCAAAGTTTCCAGTATATAGCAGGTATTGTGGCAGGATTAGTTTGGAGTAATGGCCACTTAAAAAGTAGTAATGTCAACATATTAGTGTTTTTAGTGTTATTAGGCGCAATGACAGCTCTGATGCAAATAAATGGATCGACCCATGCCTTTGCAAAGTGGGCTCGCAAGCGAATAAAAACGCAAAAGGGGGCATCTTTACTTACTGCACTATTATGTTTTGTCATTTTTATTGATGATTATTTTCACAGTTTGGCAGTGGGTAGCATTGCTCGGCCATTAACAGATCATGCCAACGTTTCCCGGGCAAAATTAGCTTACTTATTAGATTCAACTGCTGCTCCAATGTGTGTAATTATGCCAATTTCAAGCTGGGGAGCTTATATAATTGCGCAAATTGGTGACATTTTGCAGCATCATGGGTTTAATAACATTACGCCATTAAATGCTTTTATTGATATTATCCCATTAAATTTTTATGCAATTTTTGCCCTTATTTGTGCATTTGCCGTGGCTTATTTCAATATAAATATTGGCAGTATGGCAAAGCATGAACAAAATGCTGCTCAAGGTCAGTTATACGATACGGCTAAAGGAGCGCCCGCTGGAACATCGAGTGGCTTTGATGCGGTTATTGATGGTTCACCGTTAGGGCTGATTTTACCATTAATTATTCTCGCACTAGTTACGTTTAGCGCATTTATCGTAACTGGATATCAAGGACTTGACAGTGATGCGTCAGTCTCTTTGTTGAACATTTTAAAGCAGACCGATGTTCCCACATCATTAGTTATGGGTGGAATAGGTGGCTTATTGACTTCAATTATATTTAGCCTCTATCTCAAGGCCCGATTTAGTATTGTGAGTCGTACTCTTATAAAAGGTGCGTACTCAATGGCAGGTGCTATTTTAGTATTGTTTTTTGCCTGGACAATTGCTCAGGTGATTCATCAAGTAAATACAGGTGTTTATTTATCTAATATCGTTAAATCAGCGCATATTGCCGGGGCTTGGCTTCCTGTCATTTTATTTATTATTGCTGGGATTATGGCTTTTGCCACGGGAACAAGTTGGGGCACTTTTGGGGTGATGTTACCCATTGCTGGTGATATTGCAGGTGCTGCATACCCTGATTTGATGTTACCAGTTTTGGCTGCGGTTTTAGCGGGCTCTGTTTTTGGCGACCATTGCTCACCGATATCGGATACAACTATTCTGTCTTCAACTGGTGCTGGGTGTCATCATATCGATCACGTGACTACGCAGTTTCCATATGCATTTTTTACTGCCGCTGTGGCTGCAATTGGATATGTAGTCGTGGGCTTTAGCGAAAATGTCTTTATCGCGTTGTCGAGCGGGTTAATCTTGTTAGTCGCAGGTCTTGTGTGGTTTAATCTGCGCTCAAAGCAACAGAGCTTGTTGGCTCTTGCGCAGCGCAGTCAATAGATTTACTCAGTTAACAGATTAGCTTATTTAATATTAAAGGATTGTCATGGCCTCGTTACATTATAAATATGCAGCAATGAATTCGGGCAAATCAACGCAGCTCATTCAAGCTCATTTTAATTATATAGAACGTGGCATGACTCCTTTGGCAATGACGCCAGCGATTGACGACAGAGCTGGAAAAGGGGTTATTTCAGCGCGAATAGGTCTATCTTTAGCCGCATACTCATTTAATGCTGAAGAAGATCTATATGATTTAGTGCTCAATTGGCCTGAAAAACTGGATGTCGTCATTGTCGATGAAGCGCAGTTTTTGACAAAAGAGCAGGTTTATCAATTGGCTCATATTGTGGATGAGCTAAATATTCCCGTGATGGCCTATGGTCTTAAGACCGACTTTAAATGTGAGTTATTTGAAGGAGCTTATTATTTGTTATGCCTGGCTGATAAATTTGAAGAACTCAAAACTATCTGCTGGTGTGGTAATAAAGCCCATTTTAATGCGCGCGTTGATGAAAATGGCAATATTTTGCGAGATGGTCAACAGGTCGAAATCGGCGGGAATGAGCGTTATATCTCGTTATGTCGCAAACATTTTTTACAAGGACAGGCGTTCCCACCTGATGATCTGCCTGTAAAATAGTAATTCTAACTCAACTGTACTATTTCACTTCATTTATTTTCTGATAATCTTGTTGTCAAAGTCATCAACTTCTTAAAAGAGTAAATTTGATGAATTGGCAATATTCGTCTGCTTATCCGCGTTTAGGAATTGCTTTAGGTAGTGGAGCCGCTAAAGGGTGGGCCCATATAGGCGTGCTTGATGAACTATCGAAACTTGGTATTCAACCTCATTATATCGCTGGATGCTCTATTGGGGCGTATGTGGGGGCGGCATTTGCAAATGATCGGTTGGATGAACTTGAGCAATGGGTTCAGACATTAACCAATTGGCAAGTCGTGAAATTGCTCGATCTTGGAATTAATCAAGGTGGGTTGCTCTTAGGCAAGAAGGTATTTGCTTTAACCGAAGCTTTGTTAGGCTCTCGGCGCGTTGAAGCTTCGCGCTTACCGTTTGCTGCTGTTGCAACTGAATTATATACCGGTAGAGAGGTATGGTTAAAACGCGGCAACATGCGCCGAGCGGTGAGAGCTTCATGCGCGATGCCAGGACTTTTTTCGCCCATTCGTTGGCATGGGCGCTGGCTCATTGATGGCGCCGTATCAAACCCTGTTCCAGTATCATTATGCCGAGCGATGGGAGCCAGCCATGTGATTGCCGTCGATTTACAGGCCAATCGAATCGGTGAGAATGCAATCGCAAATTCTCCTATTTTATTAGAAGATCGCCGAGTTCCGACAGAGGTCCTTGAGCGCCAAGAATCGTTGTTTGCACGGGCGATGGGAGTTGGACAAGGATATTTTCAATCGGTTGTTGATAAGATTGGGCGCCATAGAAAACCAAAAGATCCGACTCAACCTAATATGATGGCAGTGATGTCTGGAGCGCTTGATATTCTTGAAGATAAATTAAAGCGCTCGCGTATGGCGGGTGATCCTCCTGAAGTTTTAATTGCACCCAAAGTGGCCGATATTGGTTTAATGGAATTCTTTCGAGCCCAAGAAGCCATTGAAGCAGGGCGCCAGGCGGTGCGTAAACAGGCTGAAGTGTTAGAAATATTTCGTGCCAGAAGTTAATTTACGTATGATTAAGATTGATTTAGATCAAAAATTAATAGAGCGTCCTCGATTGTTTTGATGCATTTAATGTAGCAGAGCGTATAGTTGTAATCGGATTGATTATTGCAAACAAGAGAGGTGGTTTTATGAAATCTCAAGCAGATGAATGTTTAGCTTGTAGCTGTGTTGAAATCGGCAGCGTCATCGATGGTTCAGAATGCAGTACACCAATTGATCAGACTTTTGAAAGCCGTGATGCAGCTGAGCAGGCTCTACAGTTGTTGACAGCTAAAGTTCGTAAAGCCGAAAATGAACCCGCTCAGATTAATGTTGAGATTGCCCCTAAAGACGACCAGTTCCATCTGAATGGTGAAGTTATTTTTGGTTGTCAGGCTGAAAATTTGATTTTCCAATTGTCTCTTCGTTAATTAAATTTAGACAATTAGTTTGTATATAAGAAGCCGCTATTGATGAGCGGCTTTTTTGTTGGGTTTGAGCTGTTCTAAATAGAGCCACCTTTATGAAAAGGTGGCTTTTCATTTTAGGGGTTTAGCGGCGGCAACTGTGTTTTTGTGCGTTTTGCTGATGTACTTTGACGTTTAGCCTTATTTACCCGTTCTAAATAACTAACGCCATCCCAAGGCTCTTCACTGTTATCAGGATGCCAAGCCATTGCGGCGAGCTCGGCCAAGAGTGGCTTAAGCCGCTCTTGCATACCGCTGTCTTGATGAACTAACCACTGACGAAGTGCATGCTCTGCTTGTTTGCTTTGGCACGCTTTTGCTGCTGTGGCAAACTTTTGCCATGAATCACTTTGTTCGGGGGCTTCGTGTTCTGATTGCGGCGTTAACTTCGGTGGTGATGATTTTTTAAAATAACGCCCCCATAGCTCGCGGCCTGCCCAAATCAGACAAGTTGCAATCCATATCCAAAGCCATAGGTTCGAGCTATGAATGTTGCTTGGTGATGGGCTTTTAGTCTTATTTGTAGAAATTTTCTTGTCTGTTTGGTGTGGAGGCTCGTTTTTAGCCGGCGATGGCGCGGTTCCTGATGAGTTTGCAACATCCAACGTGATAGGTTTGATTTTACTATATTGCACTGAAGCATCATCAATATTCCACCAAGTTAATGAGCTTCCTTTAATATTGTATGTTCCTGAATGAGTTGGAATAATTGCTATCGAATAACGCCGCTGAGCGTAAAAATGATTATCTTTGATAAATAGGTGATCAACTGGTTTTTCTGGATACACTCTAAGACCCGCTGGATAATCAAATTTTATCTGCGGTAATTGGCTTAAGTCTGCATTTTGGGCCGTGATAGTGATGGTTCGCGTAATCGCTTGACCAACTTTGGGGGCTGTATTCTTCGGTGATAGTTGGTCATCAATCGTTACTTTTTGGGCACTTAACCACGGTTGGGTAAATCCATTTGGAATGGCTTGAACATCTATTCTTTGGCTTGCTCCTGTCACATCAACAGGTTCTTGAGACATGCCAAAAGAGGGATCGATAACACCAGCACTGCCAGTTAACTCTGGGCCTTTAATCGTTAGCTCGCCAACTTTTTCAGGAGTGATAAGCCAGCGGCGAGTAAGAGTACGATAGCGTTTGCCGTTGATGATTTCTGTTTGCTGTTGGTCTTTGCCAATTTGTTTGATAGTGGCGTTATCGGCAGTGGGTGAGGCAAAATCTGCATTTGAGAGGCTGGTTGCAACCAATACTTTTGCCTCATAGAGCAGTGATTGACCTACCCAAGCTGATTGGGCGAGTAATTTGGTTTGAACCAAAACCTGTTGTTGGGTTGCATTTTGACCATGGTAGGCGACGGCTTTGATGTGTATAGGTTGGGTTAGATTCCCAGCTATCGATAGTGCTGGAATCGTATAATCGCCGGCTTTTCTGGCCAACAATGTTGTCACCCATTGAGTTTGCCGGGTTATTTTTCCATTTATGCTATCAATTTGTCTACTCGTTGAGGTTGAACCTACGATAAAACCATGATGTAACAATTTTGAACGGTCAAACTCAGAAGAGGACAGAGAGGCATTTGCTGTTAGAGTTAACGTAAATGCTTTTCCGACATAAACCGGATTTTGACTCACGGTGGCGCTCACATCTTGGTTGGCCGCTTGAGCAGTTGCTGTAAAAAAAATAAATGCAAAGACAATATAGCGAATCACCAGTTTTCCTCCGTAGCTTGATGTTGACCTCTCTGGCGTTGGTACTCCATCTGCATCTGATTTTTTAGCAAAAGGCTTGGATCATTAGGAATTTGATTGAGCCATTGTTTAAGTTGTTTTTGGTCAAGATCCTGTTTTTGTTGTTTTTCCGCCGAACCACTTTGTTGATAAGCCATTGGTTTTTCCGAGTCAGGCTTACTATCGCTTTTTTTCCCAGAAGCCATTGTTGGTTGCTCTTTTTCCCTTTGTTGCTGGTTTTGGTCATTCGCTGAGGATGAATTGGCCTGGTTATGCGAATCCCTCTGATCAGGCTCTTTTGAGCGTGATGATTTATGCTCAGCGTCTTGCTGTTTGGAATTTTTCTCGGCACCTTGTTTTTGCTGATTCTGGTTAGATGCATCACTTTTCGAATCTTTACCACTTTTTTTATCGTTGTGAGCATCTGACTTGTTTGACTGCTGACTCGATTTATTATTTTGTTGCTGTTGCTGTTGCTGTTGCTGTTGAAGTAATTGTTGTACTAACTGCTGGTTATCACGGGCTTGCTGTAATTTCGGATTTTTAGCCAAGGCATCTTTATAAGCTGCAAGCGCTTTTTTATAGTGTCCCAACTGAGCATATGCATTGCCTTGATTATATAAACCAGAAGCTGAGTTATCTTTTTTAAACTCATCAAGGGCTTTTTGATATTGTCCTGCTTTATACCAAGCGCTCGCTTGCCAGTTAGGGTCTTTAAATAACGTCGCGGCTTGTTGGTAATGTTTATCTTTAAATGCTTCGTTAGCTTGTTGTGCCTGATTTTTAAATAGATCTTCTGCTTGGGCATGTGGGCTAGGGATATTTAGTAATAAAACCAATGCAATAAGAGAACTCTGCCTAAAACGGAACAACCACAAAACTAACAGCGGAAAAATGAGCCAATAACCAACATCAGCCCATTGCAACTGTTTGGATTGGGTTTGTTTGCCTTTATTACTGTAATCTAGATTGCTGAGCGCTGTGAGTCGTTCTACATCCTGATTATCTGCTCGGACCCACAAACATAAGCCGCCTGTTGATTGGCAAACAGGGGTGACATTTTTTAGCTGAACTTTGGATATCACAACATCACCTTGGCGATTTTTTAATAGTTGGCCATTGGGTTGCGTAATAGGTGAGCCTTTAGGTGAGCCAACAGCTAAAAATGAAAGGCGATAATGCTGGGTTTTTAACTCACTCATTATGCTTTGCTCGTTTAACGACTGAGTGCTATCGCCAATCACAACAATATCACCGCTTTGGTATCCGCTTTGTTTTAATAACTGAATCGCTTTGCCAACACCTGCCTTCATGTTTGAGCCTTGTACCGGCATAATCGATGGTTTGAGATGGGGAATTAAATTCGCTAACGTTGCGCTGTCGCTGCTAATTGGACTGATAATAAATCCATCTCCCGCAAAGGCGACTAATCCTGTTTCTCCGCCGTGCCATTGTTTCACTAAATCCAGAGCTTTATAACGGGCGATGTGAAGCCTGTCAGGTTTGGCGTCCGTTGCCAACATGGAATTAGACATATCTAAGACTAATACGCGCGCATTGCCACCGCTGACCGCTGTCAGATTTTTCTTTTGTATGCTGGGTCCTGATAGAGCAATACAACTAACTATCAACCACAGTCCTAGTAACCAAGGCCAGTGACGGTTCGTTTTACCTGATTTAGTTGCTAATAAATATTGCGAAATCGCTTGGGGTAAAATATTCGACCATCCTTGTTCGGCGCGTCGGCGATAGTGCCAATATAACCAGATGAGTACGATGGGAATGAGCCATAACCATTCAATTCGAGCAAAGTGAATCGGCATTAATGTCTCCCTTTTAGTGTCATCTGTGCAAATGGGGAGATTAATATCAACAGCGTGGCAATCAGTAGCGGCCAGAAATAGAGTTCCTGTTTAGGTCGATAATATTGTTTTGCGCCTTTAATGGGTTCTAACTTATCTAGTCTTTTATATATTTGAGCCATTTGTTCACTGCTTGCTGCTCGAAAATATTGGCCGTTGGTCATACTGGCTATCTGCTTTAAGAGTTTTTCATCTAAATCTTGAGATGGATTAAGCGACTGCATTCCAAATAAAGTCGGTACAGAGAAATGTCTAGCGCCAATTCCTATCGTATAGATAGTGACATGATTATCTTTGGCAACTTTTGCCGCTTGTAGTGGATCAACAACACCAGCGTTGTTTTGGCCATCTGTCAGTAAAATGAGTACACGTTGTTTGGCTGGCACTTTGAGTAGCTCTTTGACTCCTAAACCGATGGCTTCACCGATAGCAGTCTGGTTACCAACCAACCCTTGTTGCATTTGCGTCACATAGTGATGGACTGTCGTTGTGTCAAAGGTAAGCGGTGCCTGTAAATAGGCATGGTCTGCAAATAAAATGAGCCCGAGTTGGTCACCTTTGCGCTGTGTGACAAATTGCCCCAATAGATGCCTTAGTGCAACAAGTCTTGAGACTTGCTCGCCATTCCAACGCATATCGGGAATTTGCATACTGCCAGATAGGTCAACCGCAATCATCATATTGCGCCCTTGATGGGTAATAGGAACAGTTGCATCACCTAACCATTGAGGGCGAGCAAGCGCTAATAGTAATAACAGCCAAACGAGCCATTTTAACCACCACAGCGCAGGCCTTGATGGGGTTTCTCGCTCAGTAATCATATATGGCAGGCTGTAATTATAAATTGATTGAGTCTGCTTCGGGGCTTCTCGAAATAGCCAAAGGATAATAAATGGTAAAGGTGCTAAAAAAAGCAGCGGCCACCAAGCAAATGTGATGTTACCCATAATGCCTCCAACGATGGATTCGGGCATGTTTTAGCCACTGGCAAACAGCTGTTATCTGTTGCTCTGATGCTGGGCGGGGGCCGCGATATAAATCATGAATAAAGTCGTTAATGAGCATATCATCGAAATAATTTTTACCTGTTTGTGCATTTAAAAATTCAAACCAGGTTTTACCACTTAAGGACGCCACTGTTTCTCGTGGGTAATAAACTAAAGCGGTACGTTTTAGTAGTTGATTCAATTGATCTAACTGGATTGGTTGGCTCTTTAATTTCTTGATTTGATCGAGTGCCATTCTTTTATGTCTACCTGCATACCAGTATCGCCAGAGCACATATCCAATAATGGCCAGAATAATAACTATCGCACTGATAACAATCCACCAACCCGGTGCGAGTGAGCCTGTTTCAAGCGTCGATGGTACGATAATATCTTTTAAGCCTTTTAACGCATTAGAAGTACTCATGCCACTCCTTCGCTGTTGAAAGATGGTGAGAGGTCAGTCGATATTTAGAGAAAATTTGGCTTAAGTTATCTTGTCGCTGCGCCGCTAGTTGACGGTATTTTTGGACAAAGCTTTTTTGTTGCAGTGGTAACAAGCCCCGCTTTTGGTGTTGGGTAACACTGAGCGATTCAAATTGATTCTCAGGCAATTCAAACTCCAATGGGTCAGTAATTTGCCACAGAGTTAGCAAATGGCGTTTCATCCCTTGTTGCAGGCAGCTCAGATCTGCTTCTTGGTAATGATAGAAATCACTAATGATATGTACGGATGCGCCTGTAGGCAGATGCATGAGCGATTCTTGAAGGTCATGCACTTTAAGCTCAATGCTTGCAAGGTGGCTAAGCTGATTTTGATAGCGTTGACAAATTTGTTGCAGCAAAACTAACCAGTTCGAGCGGGTATGAACTAAATCCGTGTATTGCGGTTGTTGCCCTAATAGTTGCAAACCTGTGCGTTGATGTTTATCAATTGTGCTCCAGCCGATAATTGAGGCTAGTTCACAAGCCATCATCGCTTTCACTTTATTCTCTGATCCAAAAAACATACTGGCGTTGAGATCAATGGCGATAACGACTGGCCTGTCGCGCTCTTCACGAAATATTTTACTGTGCGCTTTTCCTGTTCGTGCGGTTACGCGCCAGTCAATATGGCGGATATCATCACCTGGCTGATATTGTCGAACTTCGTCAAATTCCATGCCGCTACCACGATAACGACTCAATATATGGCCCGCTTGCTGACTAAGTGTCAGCTCTTTTTTGAGCATGGCCTTAAAATGAATCAACCGACAATCCAGTAACTGGTTGAGGCTGAGTTCGATAGGGGAAGGGCGTTGCAATTGATACATTTAAGCAACACTCACATGCTCTAATAAACGTTGGATGACCATATCGCTAGTAATGCCCTGAGCAATTGCCTGATAGCTTAATAATACCCGATGGCGAAGTACGCAATTGGCCAGTTTTTGAATGTCATCAGGAGTTACAAAGTCTCGGTCTTGCAAGAATGCACAGGCCCTAGCTGCGCGGGCCAGCGAAATAGTTGCACGCGGACTCGCACCGTATTCAATCCAGTTTGCTAATGATGAATCGTAGCGTTCGCTATGCCGAGTTGCTATTACCAAATCGACAATATATTGCTTAAGTGCCGGCGCTAAATGAACGCTCATGACGGCATCGCGTAACTCGAATAACTGATCTTGAGTTAGCGGAGTCGGCTTCGTGATACTGCGATGCTGCGCTTCGGCATCATTGAGCTCTAAAATCGCTAACTCCTGCTCACTGTCAGGGTAATCTAGCTCGATTTTAAACAAAAATCGGTCTAATTGTGCCTCGGGCAGCGGATAGGTTCCTTCTTGCTCGAGCGGGTTTTGGGTCGCCATCACCATAAATAATTTGGGTAATTTATAGGTGCGTTGTCCAACCGTCACTTGATTCTCAGCCATGGCTTCAAGTAGAGCCGACTGTACTTTAGCCGGGGCTCGGTTGATTTCATCGGCGAGTAATAAATTATGGAAAATCGGACCGCGTTGAAATGCAAAGTCATTCGTTTGCATGCGGAATATATCTGTCCCAGTAATATCCGAGGGCAGAAGGTCTGGCGTAAACTGGATCCGTTGGAAATTGCCGTCGATAATATGTGAAAGCGCTTTAATTGCGCGAGTCTTAGCAAGCCCTGGAGGGCTTTCAACCAGTAAGTGACCGCCACAAAGCAGAGCGATTAATAGCTGTTCGATGAATTCTGACTGCCCTAAAACCTGTTGGTTTAAATAGTGGCGTAACGACTTAAGTTGTTGATGAGCCATCGCATCCTCATGCTTAAAGTAATAGTTGGTAATTTCTATGTGTTATTTAGTTATTTTGGCGCGGGTAAGATAGTTTTGCACTGTGAGTTTTATCATCCGCGACACTTAATGCCTTTTTACTCAATAGGTCAAGGTAAAGGTCTTTAAAATTTCAAAATAATTTAATACACATCTTTTTCAGCAACATAAAGTTTTACAGACTTTATCCAAGACAACAGAAAAACGCAAAAAGTTCCGATTTATCGAATAGATGGATAATTTTGCTGCAATTGTTTTTTCTATAAATTGCCGCTTTACGGCAAAAGCTTGCCGATTTCATTGCCTTTTATTACAAAAAATCATCGCTAAAGCCCGTGATATCTGGGTTTTTAGAAGTTGGCTCGCTGTTTGCTTTATAGGGACTGTCAACAGTATTTGAAGAGAGTCAAATATGTTGAGGATGACTTTTTGACTAAAATGTAGTCAATGAAGCTAAAGCTTTTCATGACTAGGTCGATAAGTCGTTTAGACCCTGAATGGAGGATGGACAATGCCTATAGGAAGTGCGACTGGAGCTAGTCAAGGCATCAGACAGGACCAACTGCATGGGCTAACTAAGGCCGCAGCTAAGCCTCAAGTGTCACCATCGCAAAGTCAAAAAGACGCAATGGTGGCAAAGAATTTTAGCTTCGACAAGTTAGATGCCAAGCAGTCCCCATCCGGCAGGGGTGCAACGTCGCCTTCAACACAGGTAACGTTGTCCAAATCATCAGACGCAAAGGATAGTAAACCACTTACTTACAGCAAAACTGCTATGTACAGTTCTAAACCTTATACTCCGCCAGTGCAGGATGCCAAGACCAAGGTTGAGGGTAAGGATGCTACGGCCAAAGGTGATGGGAGTAATAATCTCAAATCGTTTGCCTCCGGAGCATTAGGGCTCGATAGTGCAACGCAAAAAGAAAAGGACAGTGATTCATATCAGGTTGGCCAATTCTTAAAAGCGGCTGCGACAGTCGGTGGCATGATTGCTCTGTTTGTCTGATGAATTAAATTATCCGGATGAGTTTATGGGGGCTAAGCCCCCTTTTTTTATTTCAAAAATAGAGAGTCTCAGCTAAAAGCTGTAATCATTGATTAAAAAAGCTGAAGAAAGAGGAGGGCAAACAACAATGATCTAAATGGTCGGCGTGAGAGGATTTGAACCTCCGACCCCTTCGTCCCGAACGAAGTGCGCTACCAGACTGCGCTACACGCCGTAAAGATGGCATTATTCTTCTCCTATTTTTTATCGAGCGCAAGGGGAAAATAGCTATAAATCATTCAGTTGGTTAAATAATGACAGATCTGAAATAAAATCAAGAGCAGGGCTACATGCTCGGTAAGTTATTTTGTGTCATTGCTCTAAAACCTACATCCTTAAATTGGATATCTCTTCGCGGATCAATATTTTGGTATAAACTTATCTGTAATTCTTAACGAATCATTTATGGTGGCGCGATAAGGTATGGCGTTATGAGTGACGAAAATCTGTTGAGTCAAGTTGCAGGTTTCCCTCTTCAATGGTGTTGGGATGTACAAAATTCATCCATGACTTGCTCTGAACAGCTGCCCGCTTTACTTGG
Organism: Celerinatantimonas sediminis; assembly: GCF_046054195.1. NCBI lineage: Bacteria > Pseudomonadati > Pseudomonadota > Gammaproteobacteria > Celerinatantimonadaceae > Celerinatantimonas > Celerinatantimonas sediminis. The sequence continues at coordinate 111,067 of NZ_JBEQCS010000006.1, read as the reverse complement.
TTATCCCAAAGAGGGAAGTCTGACACTGGCGCAGTTGCTGGCGAGTGCTCAAGCAGATCAACGCGATATGCTCAAAGCGCTAGTAAGAGATGTTTATCAGAAGCACCTGACCAAAGAAGTGCGCGTTACCATTAGTACCGAAAAGCAGCGCTTTGTGGCTTTATTGTGTGTTTGGCACGATGTAAGTGAGCCTCATCTTATTCAGGGCACCGTTGAGGTGTTAATCAACATCCCTTCTGAGCAGATTGAGTTTGAACTTCTTCACTATTTGTTTGTGAAGGCGCATGTTGGCATGTTGGTACTGGATGCCAAGCAGCGGATCCTCATGGCTAATCAAGAGTTTTGTCGTTCCACGGGATTTGAAGCCAATGAATTGCTGGGGGTTTCTGCTGAGCTATTTGGTGGCAATGACGCTGACCCTCAGATGTATCAACGCATCTGGCTGGCGGTTGATAAAAAAGGATTTTGGAGTGGCGAGCTGCTTGCTCGTGATAAACAGGGGCTGACCTTTGTGCACGAGTTAACACTGCAGCGCATTCAGGTTCGCTCTGAGAAAAGCTGTTTTTATGTGGCTATTTCTAAACGCCTCGATGCGGCAATGACTCGAATTGATAATGAGCCCGAAAATCCAGAGGATATGCTCGCTCCTGATTCCTCTTCTAAATTATTAGCAGTGGCAGAATTTAAACAGAAGCTGAATCAACATTTTACTCAACTTCCAGGGGACCGAACGATGGTCCTGGTTGTCTTTCAACCCTATTTTTCTAAAAACATTAGTACATCCATGAGCCATTGGCTGATTGGTAATCGGCTGCTTGCTTTGCCCAATGAGATGGAGATCGGCGTATTGAGCCAAGATCTCTTTGCTGGCTTTTTTATTGTTCCACGAAATTTAGGCGTAATTCATCAGCAATTACAGGTGCTAATGAATGCAATTTGTAAAGATGATGAACAGCTGGGTGAAATCAATGATATCGACATTAAAGTATCGCTTGGCGTGTCAATTTTAGGAACGGATGCCATATCAACGACGCAATTGATGAGCCATGCCAGTCAAGCATTGGTTGGAAGTCGGGAGCGCGGCTCATCATCGATTATCTATTTTGATAATCGGCTACAGAAAAAAATGGACAGTAAGCAGGTATTATCGCGGTTATTAGATAAAGCGATATCTGCGAATCAAATTGATGTCTTTTATCAGCCAATTATTGACCTGCGTACACTCAATATCACTAAATTTGAAGCGTTATTTCGGGTTAATCTTGATACTAAATTACCGTATAACACTCAGGAACTGATTCAACTTGCGGAGGAAAATGGCTGGATTGATAGAATTGATTTAGCGGTCACCCGCAAAGGATTAATCGATCTGTTATCTATTCAGGAGCATTTTAAGGACCCTGCTATACAATTATCGGTAAACCGTTCAATGCGCAACGACCGGCTGTCACATTGCTGTCTTGAAGACACTTTGAAAGTGATTATGGATGCGCGAATTGATCCTAAATTAGTGACGGTGGAGTTAACCGAATCTTCCTTTTTAGCCGATGTTGACCGACAGATGGTTTGGATTGAGAGGCTCAAAAAAGAAGGGATTGAAATTGCAATCGATGACTTCGGGACTGGCTATTCTTCGTTTTCTTATCTTTTGAATCTGCCGATTAATCTCATTAAAATCGACCGCAGCTTTGTTATGGACCTTAAAATGGGCTCTAACGCCTATATGATGATTGAAATGGTCACATCTTTGGTTCATCGCATGGGAGGAAAAGTTGTGGCTGAAGGGGTCGAAACTGCTGAGATTTTGCATATGATATCCCTTGCGAAAGTTGATTATGCACAAGGGTATTTGTTTGCTAAACCGATTAGCTTAACCGATATCTTGGCTGGAAAATTGCCGCATAATTTTGCTCAGCATCAGCCCGTTTTGTCGTCATCCAACGTGCGCAGCGCTCGCGATATTATGTTGCGTGAGTTCCCAAGAGTGAGTTTGGATCATAAATTAGGTACAGTCCTTGAGAAAATGCGTAACCACCCGAGCAATTTCTGGGTAGTCATTGAAGAAGGCCAGTGCCGCGGCATTTTGCGTGATGCAGATATTAATGCTGCCATCAGTCCTTATTTGGAGACTGATTCAGAGCAAAAACGTGATGTGCTGACTTTGAATAGACGCGTCCATCAAATTCTAAAAAAAGGTGGATATGAAAGCCTAAATCAAACGAGTGAAGTCGATATTATTAAACGAGCTTTTCAAAACCCTGAAAACAAACTTGTGGTTGTAACTGGTGACACTGGTGGATGTGTTGGAATTATTACGCCAGACATTCTTTTCCAGAATCTATAAATTTCATATCAGTGTGGTGTCTTTATCTTTATAATTCCCCCATCATTTTTTGCCTAGATTTTGTCTGTGCTGACTCGTTTTGATGTAAAAATTCCCAGTCGCTGGAATGGCTTAGTGCTTTATCAAGTGCTGGCGCAGTGCCTTCCTATCGCTGATTTAACTCTCTGGCAGAAACGTTGGTGGGATAAGCTTGTTTTAGTTGATGATTTAATAATGCCTCTAGAAGAACCCGTTTTTCAGGGGCAAAAGCTGACTTATTGGGTCGAAAATTACCAAGAACCTTCAGTGCCAACTAACTGGCAGTTAATCTGGGAAGATGACGAGTTGCTGGTGGTCGATAAACCCGCATTATTACCTGTGAGTCGAACAACTCGTAATCCGACACAGCATTTAATTGGTTTAGTTCAGCAATCTGGATTTGCTGATGCCCATCTTATACACCGAATCGATATAGAAACCTCAGGACTGATCGTTTTAGCAAAGACCAAACAAGCGGCTCAATATTGGCAGCCAAGGCTTAAAGAGTTGTTAGTTGAGAAAGTCTACCATGCGAGAGTTTGGGGAAATCCTGTTTGGGATAGCCAACATGTTGAGTGTCAATTAAGCACGGTGAAAGACAGTGATATTCGTTGCCAGATGCATGTTGTGACGAGTGCTGGGCAAAAGTCGATTAGCGATTTTAAGGTTCTCAACCGCTATGGTGATCAGAGCATCGTTGAATGTAAGCTGACAACTGGGCGTAAACACCAAATCCGCGCTCAGTTAAACTGGCTTGGCCACCCCATTGTTGGAGACAAGATCTACTCTTTTCATGGGAAATTTTATCTAAAAAGATTAGATAATGGTCTTTCTGTCGCAGACTTGACTATACTTGGAGCCAATCATCAGCAATTATTGGCTTATCAAATTACTTTAGTAAAGAATAATTCTATTTTTACGATTCATTCTTCAACTAAATTGCAAGGTTGAAAAAAGTATTAATACTTTCATATCAGAATATTTTTATTATTTACTAACCCTTTAAATTTAGGGTGATAAAAAAATTAACTAATTTATATGTTTTTTGAATGTGAGCGAAAATTAGGTTTGCAAGAATAAAGATTATAGATAATATTTACTTCAATAGTGGTTTACCCGTATGTAATAAGATATTCATAAGGTAAATTTAAACTAGAAAAGTCAAAAAGTAGTTGTGTTATCCAACTAATAGGGTAATGGATAACCCAAGGTAATAAATTTATTGAGGAATTTTAAATGAATGTTTTATTAACTGGTGCTGTTAAATCGAAACAGGCGTTAAAGCATTTCTGGAAGGATAACTTAGCTGTAACAGCAATTGAGTACGCGATTCTTGCAGTGGCTGTATCTGCTATTGTGTATTCAGTTTTTGGTGCATCAGATAGTTCGTTAAAAACTGCTCTGAGTGGTGCTATGAGTACTGTTACATCAAATATTGATGCCTCGAATAGTTCTGGTTCTACGGCCTCGGAAGATGCCGGTGGCGACTAAGAGGTTTAATGTAGGTACCAGTCCGATATACGTGTGAAACTGTACTTGTGGTTACTTGAACTTGAGGATGGCATTTTATTCATGGCAGAATGCTTATGGATGGGTGTTCTGTCATGAAAATGTTAGTTTTATGTTTAGCTTTTTTCTTTTTAATCTTAGTCTCGATCCAAGATATCAAAAATAGAAAGGTAAGTAATTTAAGATTATTTAGTCTTCTATTGATTTTTTCTTTATTCTTTTTATTAGAGAAAAGATACCCGCAAAATATATTATTTGCCGGAATTATTTTATTCCTTGGTGTTATTTTATCTAATTTGCATCTATTAGGTGGCGCAGATAGTAAATTGATTGCTATGCTTATTTTAGTGATTGCACCTCATTATGTTGAATTATTTGTTTTTTTCTTAGCCTGCTTAGTACTTGTAACATGCAGTATATATTCAGTAGGTTTTTGGTTAGGGAAAGCTCAGCGTAGCCGCGGTATTCCACTAATACCGGCAATATCTTTAGCCGGGTGGATGTGTTTGTGGTTAACCTCAATGGATGCTCATGGATTAGTATCGTGAATTCAAAAATTATTTTTGTAGTTGCTTTTATTGCGATCTTTTTGGGTGTGGCTTCACTTAGTGGATTGTTTCGCACGGAATCTCAAAGCAAGCCGAGTCAATCGGTTGTAAAAGTGGAGCCCAAAGTTAAATTTTGGCGTGCCAAAGAAGTCATTCAAAAAGGCCAACCTGTCGATGCGACGCAACTGGAACTAGTCGAACTACCTATCTCTAAAGCTCGCCAATATCATGTTATGCACGATCAAATGGTTCGCTTTGTGCCTGATATGGTGGCTCGTCATACGATTCAATATGGTGATGTTGTTAGTAATGTTGATATTGCAGCTCCAGAAAATAACGATTATGCCAAATTAATTACGCCAGCTGACAAAGTCGCTTACCCGATTGATATCTCTACCAGTGACCTTAAAAGTATGGCTATTCGGCCAACGAATTTAATTGATGTAATGTTGCTCTCGTCTCCTGGAAGTAATGTGAATGTCCGTGCAAGCTCCTTTAATAATGTCGATCACTTGTCTGTCTCAATGTTGTTTAAGGGCGTAAAAGTGGTCGCCATTAGTGAAAATAAAGACGTAAACCAACCGAGCAGTGTTTTGGTTGCACTTTCCCAAGAGCAAGTTGCTAAACTTATTATTGCTCTGCGTGTTGGTAAGATTTATGTCTTCCACACGGGCACTTCTTCTCAGGATATCTACCATGATGTTGTCGTTCGCGATATTTTGCCAAGCTATAGTTCAGTAAAAGAATTGCGCGGAGCCGCTACCCAAACCCAGAGTCAGGTTAACTAATATGATGAAAGTATTAAGGCTAGGATTGCTTTTAGTTGGGGTGTGTCTGAGCCAAAGTGGATTCGCGGCTATATTATCTCTGAGCACTGGTGGTGCGAAGACTATCCACACTGATGAGTTAGCCGATACCGTTTTTATATCAAACCCTTCAATTGCAGACTATAGGGTCTTGGACGGACACCGGGTAATTTTATTTGGAAAAGCTGTCGGAACAACATCTTTAATTATCTATGATAAAGCAGGGCAGACATTGCTCAATCGGCAAATTATCGTCAATCAGAGTATGGCAAAGATAGAGCAACAAATTGCCATCCATTATCCAGATTTAGCTATAAATGTAGCTAATATCGGGACTCAAGTTGTGGTCAGTGGTGAAGTTCCTGATATCGGAACTAAAGAGGCTATTGTCGAGCTGATTGGGGTGCTTTTAAATAAAAGTGCATCGAAAAGTCAGTCTGTATCGCTCAAAAGTGCTGGGTCAGTTTCATCAAGTGGTGGAAGTAGCTCTTCTGAGAGTGACTACTCACTTGATTATTTGCAAAAGACTACATATTCCGGAATCGTTGATAATCTCAAAGTGGGTGGAATTAAACAGGTCAACGTAAAACTCTCAGTTGCCGAAGTTTCAACAGCTTATATTAAACAGCTGGGGGCTAAATGGGGATCTATGGTTGATGATAGTTTCCAGGGAAATGGCCAATTTTTTAACTACCTACAAAGTTTTAATGCCAGTAATATCGCAAGCTTCATCTCTGCTTTGGATAACGATACAGTCGGTCAGATTTTAGCTCAGCCTAATTTATCAGTGATTTCTGGAGAAACGGCGAGTTTTCTTGTTGGTGGTGAGCTTCCTATCGTCACAAATTACGATAACTCCTATCAGGTCACCTATAAAGAGTACGGAGTTAAACTGAGTATTGGCGCTAAGGTACTTAATGATAAAAAAATACGCCTTACTTTATCTCCTGAAGTGAGTGCGCAAGATTCAACGTATACATCTGAGCTGGCTGATGTGCCAGCATTTAAAACCCGAAAAGCCACAACAACCGTTGAGCTAGGTGATGGGCAAAGTTTCGTGTTAGGTGGACTTTTAAGTAAAGATGAGCAGGAAACACTGCAAAAAGTGCCATTCATTGGTGACATTCCCATTTTAGGAGCGATGTTTCGTTATACCGAGACAACTCGTCGTAATACTGAATTAGTGATTGTCGCAACGGTTAACCTTGTTAAACCGATTGCTGCTGAGGATGTTCGATTACCTGCGATGCAAACGACTTCTACGTTAAGTCGGTGGTTTGGTGTCGATTTATCAGCGAGTAGTCCTGCAACGAGAGCGGTCTATGCATCCGGAGGTTTTAAACAATGAGACATTGGATCATAGCGATATTAGTCGTCTTAGGATTATCAGCGTGTAGCATGCGTCCTTATCAAGGCCCTGAGATGACATTAAAACCACAAGTGACAACTTGGCAATTTAACCAGCCTTTAAGTCGCGGTGCGTGGCAATCTATTACAACCGAGCTTAGTGCAAGCCTTGCCTTATTACGGGTTAATCCCGTGGTGATCGAGGGGGCTAAATCTTTTTCTGAACGAGCGCACGCTATTCAAGCTTGGTTGATTCAACAGGGCACACCTAAAGATCATATTAAATTGGTTATGAATCAAAATTTAGGCGTTAGAGTTTCGATGGTTCAATATCAGGTTGAGGCTCAAAGCTGTGATGGACCTAAAGTGCTATATCAGTTTGGCGAAAACCAGCATCGTGACTTGTGTGCAGTGACGCTACTTCGTTGGCAATCGATGGTTTATCCGCAACACATGCTTAAAGCCGGGAGTCACTAGTTTATGGCTGTATTAGAACTCTCTGAATTATTAAAAACTGAGGCTGCCCCTTCGAAGCCAAAAAATATGGCTTCGACTGTGCTTTTTTACCAAAGCCAAAATTGTTCTGATTTGGTTGCTGAGGCATATCGTTTCGAAGGGTATACAGTTCCTGATATTCGAGAAAATAAAGATTCGGTTATCTCTGACTACGTTCAGGAGAATAACCCCGAGATAGTGCTTCTTGAACTTAATGATAGCCTACATGTTGCTAAAGATGCTGGTCGGATTAGCCGAATGCTACCAAACCACGCATCCGTGATAGTTATAGGTCAAGAGGATGCTATTTCAACGATTCGCTCATTAAAAGAGCTTGGTTTTTATTACCTGTTCTGGCCTGTATCGAAACAAGAGTTGATTGATTTTGTGACAGGGGTTGCCGATAACCGGCTTCGGCAGCGAGGTCCCGGGCAAAATCGTAAAGCGAAGTATATTGGCGTATATGGTTCTAAAGGCGGTGTTGGGACATCATTAATCGCTGCTGAAATCTCTTATTTACTCGCAGATGGCAAGAGCGCTATGTGTGTGCTGGTTGACCATAATTATAATGGTGGCAACTTAGATGTGATGCTGGCGCAAGATGATTTATCCAAACGAGCCCTGCAAACGGGAACCATCGCAGCATCGCTAGATTCCACCGCAGCAAAGGCATTATTAAGTGATATCACTGACAGGTTAAGTTATCTGGCTCTTGATGGCGAGAGTCGCTCTCACGAAGAGATGCGTGATTTAACCGACAATATCGTTGAATTAGTTGCTAAAGATAGCAATTTCGTGGTGGAAGATCTCTCTGCAAGCGTTGACTTTAGTCGCCATTTGTCGTGGATGATTAACCGCTATGATAGTTTAATCGTTGTAATCGAACCTTCTGTTTCATCCGTTCGGGATGCGGGTCGAGTGGTCAACGAAATCAAAAAACAGCGGGTTGAATTGGATCACCCCTTGCGTGTTTTAGTGGTTTTAAATCAACGTCAGCCTGAGAAGTTTAATTCCATGACTCTTGTTGAAATTGAAAAGTATCTTGGTTCTAAAGTTGATATTACGATTCCATTTGTCCCACAAATAAATCAGATGAAGTTATATCAAAAACATATTTATAACTCAAAAACTAAGGCCGCTAAACCTTTACAGCATCTGGTCAAACTCATTATGGGAGAGCAAGCCTCTAAATCGAATATTGTCCAGAAAATGACCTCGCTGATGGGCTCTCATCTTAAACGATGAGTTATCCAAGGAGCAATTAATTGGCTAGTAATAAAGATATTTATCGAGCACTGCGAAACCGTATCTTTGATGTCATTGATGCCGAAGCGTTGACGACTCTATCCCCTGCTCAGTTGCAAGAGCAGCTCGGTCAAGCGGTTGATTTATTGATTAGCCAGCAGCGGTTACCCGTACCACGATTAGTGCGCAATGAATTTGTCGATAATCTGCGTAATGAGCTCATTGGTCTTGGTCCAATTCAGCCGTTGATGGACGATGATAGTATCACTGATATTATGGTCAATGGCCCGGATAATGTCTTTATTGAACGCAATGGCTTGGTTGAACACTCAGAAATTAGTTTTGTCGATGAGCAGCAGGTTCTAGAGATTGCGAAACGAATCGCGGCTAGAGTAGGGCGCCGAGTGGATGAATCGGTTCCTATGTGCGATGCTCGTTTGCTCGATGGTAGCCGCGTTAATATTGTAACTGAGCCCATTGCCATCGATGGTACATCTATATCTATTCGTAAGTTTAAAAAGCAAAAACTTGGTCTAGAAGATATGGCGCAAAATGGTTCTATGAGTCCGCAGATGGCCCAATTACTTGCCATTGCTGCTAGGTGTCGCTTAAACGTCGTTATCTCTGGTGGTACAGGTTCTGGGAAAACTACATTATTAAATGCTTTGTCGAATTATATTTCGACAAAAGAGCGAATCATCACCATCGAAGATGCAGCAGAGTTGCAACTGCAGCAACCGCATGTTGTACGGCTTGAAACTCGAACGGCTGGCATTGAAGGCTCTGGAGCGATTGGTCAGCGACAACTGGTCATTAACTCTCTTCGTATGCGTCCAGACCGTGTGATTGTGGGGGAGTGCCGTGGCCCCGAAGCGTTTGAAATGTTACAAGCAATGAACACCGGTCACGATGGTTCAATGACAACCCTTCATGCAAACTCTCCTCGAGATGCAGTTTCACGTATTGAGAGCATGGTGATGATGGCAACATCTTCACTACCACTTGAAGCAATTCGCCGCACCATCGTCAGTGCCGTTGATCTTATTATCCAGATCTCTCGTCTGCATGACGGTAGTCGGCGATTAATGAGCATTAGTGAGGTGGTCGGTATCGAAGGGCAATCAGTTGTTTTAGAAGAAATCTTCCGTTTTCAACCAGACTCAATTCAGAGTGAAGGCAAAGTTGTTGGCCGTTATATGACATCGGGTTTGATGCAGCGTTCTGTTTTAGTTGAAAAAGCACGTTTCTTTGGACTGCAAGATGAACTTAATCAAGTCTTTGGTCGGGTGGCATAATGCGTTATTTGTTGGGATTTGCAGCCATTATTTTAGGTATCTTGGTTTTGATGCTGCAGCTTCGTCATAAACGCAAAAAGCTTGATTTTTTTACAAATAAAAAAAATGAACAACTTGTCCCGGAAATGATTGATCAAAGTGTCATTAATCTTAAGGCACTCACTCATATTTCTATTTCTCAGCGGATAAAAGCATTCTTAACAAGCACTATTTTGCCATTGGGTGAACATGCCTACTATAAAATCTTGGGCTTTTATGTTCTCGCTCTTGTGCTTGTGATCGCAATTAATCACTACTTCTTTGGGTTACCTGATCTTTTGGTTATCCCCTCTACACTTATTTTTGCAAGTCTCGTTGGCCTTTTTATTTTGCACCATCTAGCTTGGAAGCATTTTAATGACAACTTCCCTGATGCGTTAAATCTGTTGGCAAGTGCCGTATCAGCAGGTGAGAGCCTGATGCATGCCATTATCTATGTCGGGCGTCAGATGAACAATGATGTTGGCAGAGAGTTTAAGCGGATGGGTGAGCGCTTACAGATAGGAGAGCCACCTAACATTGTTTTAAAGCGTTCTTGTGTTCGTTTCCCTTTCCCTGAGTTTATCTTTTTTGCGATTACATTAAGGGCAAATATCGAACGAGGTGGGCAACTTCGGGATATTATTTCTCAGCTCAACCGAGTGATGTTTGATGCGCGCTCTCTTGAGAAGAAGAAAAGTGCTATGACTTCTGAAGCGAGAATGTCAGCAAAAATCGTCTTTGTTATTCCTTTTGCATTCATGATCATTATGCGGTTTTTATCGCCAGATAATTTTAACTATGTGTTTCATGATGAGCTGGGACGCTATATTTTATATTACGTTTTAGCCAGTGAAGCGGTTGGGATGATTATCATTTATGCGCTGATGAGAGGGATTAAATGATGATCGGTACATTTTCTCTTTTCATCATTGTAACCTCCGCATCGCTGATTTTGGCTGTGCTCGTGACTTTATCGCTTAGAGCTTTTGCCCGAGAACGCAAGCTTAAAAACTTTATGGGGCGAAAAAATCATGATTACACTTGGAAAGACACAGTTTTAAAAATTAGTAGAAATGTCGTGCGCATTAATCAGCAAGAGCTGAGTCAAAAGCTTATTGCTGCGGGTTTTTATGAAGAAAGATATGTTCACTTTTATTTCCCCATTAAGTATGGTTTCTTTCTGATTTCGACGGTTTTAGTCATTATTTATCACCACGTTTTAGATCTTAGTTATTTCAATATGATTGCGGTGATCGCTGTTTTGATGATCTTTTTCATCATCGCGCCTGATATTTATCTCGAGCAACGTAAAAAACAGCTGACCAAAAAAATATCGCAAAATTTGCCTTATTTGATCGATTTATTAGGTGTGTGTGTCCAAACAGGGATGACCATTGAAGCTGCTTTTATCTATTTGACAAAAGAAGTGGCTAATTTTGATAAAGATTTAGCATACATGTTGAAAAAAACAACGGATAGATCGCATATCGTTGGGTTAGCTAAATCCTTAGATGAGTTATACGAGCGGGTTCCAAGCTCAGAGATGCGCTCATTTGTACATACCATTAATCAAAGTTTGCACTATGGCACATCCATTTATTCGATATTACTGACCTTAGCAAAAGATATTCGTGAAATTCAGATGCTGAGTTTGGAAGAGAAAGTCGGCAAGCTATCTGCCAAAATGTCTATCCCATTAATTCTGTTCATTATGTTACCCATCGTTATTTTAATTGCAGCTCCTGGTGTAATGAGGTTGTTTTATCATGGCTTTCATTAAAAGAAAAAATCTCGTTTTTGCCTCATTGCTCCTTGTGGGATTAACTGGATGTTCCATGCAAGGTAGCAACCATGGTCTCATGCAAAGTAGGGCTTCAGACTCAGCTTCTCGGGTGACTTCGGTTGTGGGGACAACTTCAGATAAACCGTTAACCGACGCAGAAAAAGTCCAGTTGATGATTAAAGCCCAGAATTATCCGGGATTAATTCAGTATTATAAAAGCCAGCTTGAGCGCTCAGATAGCCAATCAGTTCGACTCAAATTAGCCAAGACCTATTATCGCTCTGGTGATGTTGAATCGGCGCTCTTTCAACTGAAAATTCTAAAACAGCACTATCAGCCTAATTCACAAGTGCATTATTTAATGGCGCAATGTCTTTATCAAAAAGGCAAATTAACTGATGCACTCACTGAGGTGAATACCGCCATTACCTTAAGTCCTAAACAAGCAAAATTATATAATCTACAAGGGATTATCGATGCGAATTTGAACGATTTTACCTCAGCGAGAAGTGCGTTTAATAAGGCTCGTGAGTTGATGTATGACGATACAATCGTGCTCAATAATTTAGCAATGATTGATATTTACCAGCACAAGTATCTTGATGCCATCGACTTGCTGCTACCTTTATACAAAAATGGTCAAGCTGATAAAAAAATTCGCTCAAATTTATTAATCGCGTTAGCTAAAACGCATCAGGATAGTTTGTTTAAACAAGTCTATGCTGATGGTGACTCTAGCGAGGCAAATATGGTCTATCATCAACTTGAGCAAAGCGATCATGACCAGCAGTCCAGGAGTGCACCATGAATCAACATCGTTTAAAAGGAGTTGTTTCAATTGAGTTTGCAATGGGCTTCTTCTTTTTTATGTTGATGTTTTTCGTATGGGCTCAGATGGCTTATGCAGGTTATATCTCAGGACTTATTGATTATACATTAGCTGAAACAGCTCGAGATACTCGGGCCAGCATCCCCTCCCAAACAAGCCGTGATGAGGCAGACAGTAGCACTAGCCAGCAATCAGCTTATGAGATCCAGTTTAAAACGCACTTAAAAGAACAAGCGGGTGTTTGGGCAAATTTTATCGATTTTGATAAGTTTCATATGAATGTCTATTACTACAGCTCGTTAGATAAGCTAGTGGGAAGCTGTGATGATAGCGATGATGAACATACGAATGATTCTAGTGGGAATTGTTTATCCAATGGTGTCGCGTCAAGTGAAACAGATGCGCCTATTGCAGTTTATCAGGCAAGTTATGATTTTACGCCATTGTATAATTTGTTTGATTCATCTTCTGACTTGAGCCTGAAAAGGGAAGTTTTTGTGGTCCAGGAATATGAACGGGATAAATTTTACAATTAGACGCCCTACAGGGGTCTTCACCATCGAGTTTGCAATTGTCGCACTGTTTATGAGTGGGGTAATTGTTTTTACTGGAGATATGGTGATCAAACAGTCTGCACAAGGCATGCTGGATCGCATGAGCTATTCAGCTGTAAGCGTATTAAAAGAGCGAACTCAGCTTTATGATGAAGATAGCACCATTTCAGCTAGTCAAATATCAACGCTTAATCAAATTGTCGAAGCATCTTTAACCCGTACCATGCCAAGCTATGATACATCTCGTTTTAGTGGGGTTTATCAACAGGTGAGTTTTTCTGGTGATACCGACTCACCGACTTTAACCGAAACAGAATATACTCAAGGCGGTGCCACGCAAACATGTGAGCCAAGTAATAACCTTAAGTCTATCGCTACATCACTCTCTCCAATTACGAATGAAGACCGCCGTGCGCCTCTTTTTCAGGTAACGCTCTGCTATCGCACCGATAACTGGTTCGGTGAGTTAGTTGGGGAAGATTATGAGTGGATCCATTCTAATTCAATTATTCTGGGGCGTTAGCGATGATGAAAGCATATCTGCATCAAAAAGGCGTGGCCGCGATTGTTTTCGTAATCATCTTTCCGTTCTTTTTCGGCTTTTTTGCCTTGGCCATTGAAGGAACTCGTTATTTAACCACGTCAGCTCGGTTAAGCGATGTTTTAGAAAGTGCCTCGTTAGCGGTTGCTGCAGCAGTCGATCACGACGATGATAAAGATAGAGTGAAAGCTTACATCAATGCCACGATTAGTGATGCGGATGTTGATGATAGTGATATCACGATTACCTCACAAAGTTGCGAAGAAATTTATGGCGATGAGTGTGGGGTCGCTGAAGTTTATGATAAGGAAGGCCTGCAATTTAACGAATATAATGTGCAGGTTACCACGTCGTTTTTAAGCTGTTTTCCAGGCAGTGATATTGTCGCTGGCTTTAATAAAAATCAAACACTGGTTAATAATGCTGTGACTCGTAAGTATCAGCAAAAGTTTGTGGATGTTGTTTTTGTAACCGACATGTCGGGGTCCATGTTGGATGATTTCGGTAGCGATAACAAAGCTAAATATGCGGGGGTTATCGATATTATTGAGAGTATTAACGATACCCTAAACAGCTATAATGAACTAGCCGAGCGCTCAGATAGTAGCGATCGCAATTATGTTGGAATTGTTCCTTATAGTGAATACAACAAAACGATTGATGATGACGAACTGACCTCTAATTCATATTCTTATAGTTCTGGATCAAGCAATTGGTGGGGTTCAACAAGCCAAGGTGTGACAGGGCCAACTCAGCAGACTACATTGTCTCCTTCTTTTAGCGCAACAGAGCTGTATGACGATGGTTATAACCTACATACCGAATATCCGGACGGTGTTCCTGAATTAGGTTCAGCAGAGCCTAATAAACAGCTTGTACAAGAATATTTTGACTGGACTTTGGGCGAAGAGTTAGAAACATGCACAAGTCGTGGTAATGGCAATGGTAATGGGCATAATCATAATGGTGGCGGTAGCACAAGTTGCTCAACATCATACAGCTGGGAATATGATTATTGGGATTACCAAGATGATGCTTCTGACTGGTGGAATTCAAGTGATCATGAAGATGCGCGAGATAGAAACTACAAAATCCGCAACTATATAGGTTGTGCTAACTATACATCAGGTACCGATTGGCGTAATAACTGTAGCTATACAGGGTATTTTTTCAATATCGCTTTAACCGATGATTTTGATAGTATCACCAATCAAATTGAAAACTTCTTCCCAAGTGGTAGCACTTCATCAAGTCAGGGAATTATCCCTGCAGCCCAGATGCTGTTAAATAAAACCTCCTCAAATACCGATAATCTGATTATTGTCCTTTCCGATGGTGAGGATACAGACAGTAATTTGAGTTTAGGCTATTACGATAGTGGTCTTTGTGATTATCTGCGAGAGCAATTTACGAACAAAGGACAAACTTTAAAAATTGCAGTGATTGGGTTTGATTATGATACCAGTGAAAATCCTGGACTTGCCGAATGTGCTGACTCTAACGATATTCTCACGGCTACCAGTTACGAAGATATCTATTCTAAAATTTTATCTCTTATCACCGAAGAAATTGGGCATTTATATACCCATGATTATAGCAGTGAGGCTTCAGACTAATGGCTAACTTAAAATTGTTCACACTTAAGATTATCAGTGTTATATCACTCACCAGCGCGATGTGTGTAACAAGTTATGCAAGCTCAACACATGGTTTTGCTACCTATAAAATTGCTACCGAGCGCGATAATTATCAGGTGAAGTTACTGAATATCGAAAATAGTGGGCAGGAGCATTTTACTGGAACGACAACCCATCCCATTACGGTTCGATTTGCATTTGACCAATCGCGATTAGGGAGAGAACAAAAGCAAAAATTACATGGTGTGGTGAATTTGCTGGATAATAAAACAACACTATTGGTCAAAGTGACAGGCTTTACCGACTCTGTTGGTTCTATTGTCTATAATCAGCAACTTGGTCTGCGCCGCGCCCAAGCCGTTCAAACATATATGCAGCAGTTGGGGTTTTCCTCAAAACAGATAACGATTGCCTCTAAAGGTGAGTTAGACCCTGTAGCGACGAATAAAACCCAATCAGGGCGGCAACAAAATCGCCGAGCCCTCATTATTTTTGAGTAACATTTATGCGCGTCTGTAAAAACGCGCATAAACATGTCATTAGATGCAGCGCGCAGGCTTTGGTAAGCCAGCAATTTTGGTGGCCTGCTTCGCTGGACCTTTGGGAAACAAGCGATAAAGATAACGGCTATTCCCCTTATCAGGACCATATTTTTTCCCCATGGCCTTCACTAATGGACGAATGGCTGGAGAGGTATTAAATTCTAGATAGAAGTCCCTAACAAAGTGGATGACCTCCCAATGAGGCTCAGTTAATTCGATTCCCTCTTTTTGGGCGATAATCGGTGCTAATTCTTCGCTCCATTGCGCACTTTCCAGCAGATATCCTTCTGCATCTGTTTCTAAGATTTTTCCGTTGAACTCTAACATAATTTAAATATAGCCATGGCAGAATTAACTAATCTTTAGGGCTCGATGCAGCTGCTGAAGATTCTCACTGAGCTGCTGGAGCTGATAGGCAATTAGTAATTCTTCTCCGTGTAAATTAGGAATTAATTCGCGTAATTTTAACTGAATTGACTCGATGAATGCAGTCCTTTCTGATTCACTGTGTGAAAGTGAGGTTTGCAGCATTTGCAATTGTGCATGCAGTTGCTGACCAATGTGATTAATAATATATGTCGCCTGATCACTGAGTGTTCTGCCGCGGTATAGTGCCAATGCACTTAGATGAGCGCAATATGCATGCATATATCCAGTGAGCTGATAAATGGCCAATACGTCTTGGCGTTTCGTCGCAGGTTCAGCCATGAGCGCTTGCTGGTGAGTTACAACGTCGGCTTCGGCTAAATGCATATGAAATCTCGCTAATCGGTACTCTTCATCTTCACGTGCTTGATGCGTTTGATAGTGGTTGAATATGAGATCTTGATAATGAGCCACTTTGCTTAACCAATCGCTAATGATTCGGGCTGTATGATTTTGTAACCAGTCTGGCCAAATATAACGAACCGCGACAAAAACGAGGATCCCACCGAGTAGCGTTGTGGCTGTACGAATGCCTACGGTGAGCTCCGATTTAACTCCTAAAAGTTGCAGAGCCAGTGCGACAAAGACAGTGATCATTACCACCGCAATGGCATAACGATGACTAAAGTACCAAAAGAAGAGTAGCGCACTTATCGCTGTGATGGTGATAGTTGCCCAGATTGGGATGTGCATCATTAGCAGTGCAGATGCAAATGCAACACCAATTAACGTACCAATAATTCGCTCCGCAAGGCGTTGTCTTGTGGCGGAGTAATTGGGCTTTATCACCAGTAAAGTGGTGAGCAGTAACCAGAAGTCTTGCCCATGTAATGGCCAAGGTAATAGCATGATGATGCCGTAGCCGCATAGCATACATAGAGCTTGGCGCAGGGCATGACGAAATAACAGACTTTTTGGCTGGCGTATACGTTGCCAAAAGCTAGTCCAACTCAGTTTGGAGAGCGCCTCAAATTTAAACTCTTGTCCGGGAAAAGAGACCTCTTCGCGAGTTAAACGCTCCATCTCGCTCAGATTAGTAAGCATAAAGCTTAATTGATTATGCTCCACATCACCGAGTGCTTTTTTTAGCTGATAGTCACCACGTAAATATTGAGCGAGCGTTGCAATCTCATGTTTTAGGCGATCATGGATTTGCTTTGGTTTTGCCTGAAAGCTAATTCGTCTAGCTAATCCCTGCATAATGTAATAAAGCCGCTGTGAAATATCTGTCCCCGCTAATTTATCGTTTAATTGCTGGTAACTCACATGTGATGAAACTACTCGTTCAAATAGCAACTGGGCTTTATAGAACAGATCCAGATAGTGAGAGTGTTGGTTTGCTTTTTGATATTGTGCTTGTCGAATCACTAGTAATTTACGCATTTGCGCTAAAGCTGCAGCTGTTTGACTGGCTAGTTTGGCTAAATTTAAACGCAATACCTGATCATTGTGGTTATTGGCAAAAAATTGTGCCTTTTGCGATTGATATTTGGCTAACAGAGTGAAGAACTCTGAGCTATTTTGCGCAAGGCTTTGATTTGGTTTGATTACATTAATTATCACCGACAACAGAATATAGCTTCCGGCGCCAAGTAATAAAAACAGCGGTTGATCCCATTCATGGCCTGAGTATTGGCCATAACCAAGCATCGTATAGATAGCTAGAATTAGCGCACTCATCGCGATTGGGCCAAATTGCACTTCTAAGCTAGCCAACATAATAAATAAAAATGTTGAGCTAAAAATGCCTGCTGCAAATAACCATGGATACGGGTAGAGCAGGGTAACGGAATAAGATGCGAGTGCAAAGCAGCCCAACATGACAACAATCGCCTTAATGCGTTGTACATACAAAGCTGGGTGATCGGCTAAAGCCGCAGCTACAACCCCAAACGCTAAACTAGACAAATAGACGAGTGAGAAATTTAGATAATGACCAAGCAAAAATATGACGATCAGCACAGTTGCTTTGGTAGCGATACCAAATTGTGAATTGCCAATGCGAGGTGGTTTTAAATAGTTGAGTAATCGTTGCATAAACTTAAGAGATAAAAAAACGCCCCAGAAGGGGCGTTTAAACTATAAACGATATGTGACTAGTCTCGAGCTGCCATTAAGATATTGAGCAGGCTTACAAAAATATTGTACAAAGAGACGAAAATAGTCACTGTAGCCGAAATATAATTCGTTTCGCCACCGT
The DNA here is from genome assembly GCF_046054195.1 of Celerinatantimonas sediminis. Lineage (NCBI taxonomy): Bacteria > Pseudomonadati > Pseudomonadota > Gammaproteobacteria > Celerinatantimonadaceae > Celerinatantimonas > Celerinatantimonas sediminis. The sequence continues at coordinate 92,927 of NZ_JBEQCS010000006.1, read as the reverse complement.
GAATGATTTCACTTGTTTTCATCAGGATAGCGCCTGAAGAAAACAGGATAAACAGGCCACTTAATACTAAGTATAAAATTGGCATATGCAAGAATAAACTAGCTACAAACAATGCCAAAATGACAAAGAAACCTGCTGTCATCATTCCGCCTAAGAATGACATATCTTTACGTGTAATCAGCACATAAGCTGATAGTGCAAAGAACGTGAGCGCGGTGCCGCCAAAAGCGGTCATTAGAATTTGCGTCCCACCAGTTTTAAGGAGCAGGTTAATAATTGGCCCTAACGTATAGCCCATAAAGCCAGTTAGCAAAAAGACAAAAACCAGCCCGGCCGCACTATTTTTAGTTTTTTCTACAGCAAACAATAGGCCATAGAATCCAACTAACGTAATGATGATGCCTGGAGGCGGTAACATGTATACAGCTGCGGCGCCTGCAACAACGGCTGAAAAAGCCAATGTTAAAGCTAACAGCATATAGGTGTTACGTAAGACTTTATTTACATTGGTCCGTACGCCTACGGAGCTGTAGTCAACACTGCGATATTGGTTCATAGAGTTTCCTCACTCTTGATTACTCAAGCATTTAACCCAGTATACATATTTATCCAAATGAATATAACAGCTATTGGACTAAAAACTTGTCACGACTTACTTCTTAGAGATAAATATGTGGATGAAGTTCCCAACTATCAAGTGTTTTGACGTAAAAATGAGCGGTTGAATAAAATGACGTAAAAAATAGTTGCGTTTATGCTAGTTATCGGTATTATTCGTTCCCGCTGCGGAGGGGTGGCAGAGCGGTTGAATGCACCGGTCTTGAAAACCGGCGTGGGTTAATAGCCCACCGAGAGTTCGAATCTCTCCTCCTCCGCCATTTCTCTTCTTGTTTTTCTCCTAGTAATCACCTTTAAATTAATTCTTTAGCAAACATTTTTGTATTGTTTATGGCTTTTTAGCTAGTTCGCCTATTCTTGTTCTTTTCGTCGTTAATCCTAAGCACTCTCAATTGCTTTCACTTTGTGAAATGTTGAATAAATCGCTTTTTTGAGTATTTTTGAGTAAAAAGAGACCAAACAAGCCAAACTTTTAAGAAAAACGCTTTTTAGGGGTTTACAACTTAAAAGGCAATAGCTAATATGCGCCCCATCTGCTGCGGAGGGGTGGCAGAGCGGTTGAATGCACCGGTCTTGAAAACCGGCGTGGGTTAATAGCCCACCGAGAGTTCGAATCTCTCCTCCTCCGCCATCTATTTTGAAAAGGCCATCACAATCTGTGATGGCCTTTTTATTTACCCCTTGCAAATTAATTTTATTTTTGCTAATCCATTTCCTGAAATGATAATTTCTTTCTACTTAAGACTTCTTCGTGCCTATAAGTCCTCTTTTTATATGATGGTTTGCATTTTTGTGAGGTAATGAACAAGAGTTTATACAGACATAAAGGATTTCATATATAAAGGCCTGTTTTAGTCGCGATGTTGCCTAAAGCTTGATAATATCATTGTCGATATCCTAAAAAGCTGACAGAATTTTTTGATAATGTTGTTCTGTATCATCATTGACAGCTATAGGAATACTAAAATTGCCAAGTAATCCATATTTGGTCTAACAAGATAATTTTACTGTGCGGAGAAGTACGCTTGATTACCGTATATCTAGTTGATGATCACGAATTGGTGCGCACAGGGATTCGTCGCATTATAGAAGATGCACGAGGGATGAAAGTCGTTGGCGAGGCAGAAAGCGGGGAACAGGCGGTCCAATGGTCACGCCAGAACCATGCTGATGTCATGCTCATGGATATGAATATGCCAGGGATCGGAGGCTTGGAAGCGACTCGGAAAATCCTTCGTTATGATCCCGATACACGAATTGTGGTCTTAACCGTTCATACAGAAAATCCGTTTCCTAGCAAAGTGATGCAAGCTGGGGCATTTGGTTATTTAACAAAAGGTGCTGCACCGGATGAAATGCTCAACGCAATTCGGACGGTAAGCTGTGGGCAACGATATTTGTCACCACAGATTGCGCAGCAAGTAGCCCTTAGTTCATTTTCCTCTGATAGTGAGAATCCTTTTTCTCAGCTTTCTGAAAGAGAGCTGCAGATCATGTTGATGATTACCAAAGGGGTGCGTGTAACCGATATTTCTGAGCAATTGAACTTAAGTTCAAAAACGGTGAATAGTTATCGCTATCGATTATTTAATAAATTAAATATCAGTGGTGATGTTGAGTTAACTCATTTAGCAATTCGTCATGGTATTTTAGACGCCGAAAAATTGTAGATGAGCGAGTTTGATTCTGCAGCGTTTTTAAATAGGACGCCAGCACTGCCTGGCGTCTATCGGATGTATGATAGCCTCGATAAGGTTATTTATGTCGGTAAGGCAAAGTCCTTAAAAAAGCGTTTGTCGAGTTATTTTCGTAAGCGTGTTGACCGTCCAAAGACAGCAGCTTTGGTGCGGCAGATAGCTTATATTGAAACAACTATCACCAATAGCGAGACGGAAGCCTTAATTCTTGAACATAATCTGATCAAGAAATATCGGCCTCGTTATAATGTTGTCCTGCGCGATGACAAATCCTACCCCTATATTCTTTTAAGCGATCACCGTCATCCTCGTTTAGCACTGCACCGCGGCCATAAGCGGGCAAAGGGTAAATATTTTGGCCCTTATCCCAGTGGTAAATCAGTGCGTGAAAGTCTCATTCTATTACAAAAGACCTTTCCTATTCGCCAATGCAGTGATAGCGAATATGCCAATCGAACCCGTCCTTGCCTGCAATATCAGATTGGTCGATGCAGCGGCCCTTGCTGCGCTAAAGTCAGCGATGAAGATTACCAAAAGCAAACTGATTTAGTAGCATTGTTTCTATCCGGTAAAGGCGATGAAGTGATTGAACGCTTGGTCCATGAAATGGAGCAGGCTAGTAATCAGCTCGAGTTTGAAAAAGCGGCAAGCTTTCGAGATCAAATCCAAGCATTGCGCCGGGTTCAAGAGCAGCAATGGGTTTCAGGAACCAATGCTGCCCAAACCGATGTTGTCGGCTTTGACTATCGCAATGGCATCGCCAGTGTTCATTTGATGCTATTTCGCGACGGCAAATTATTGGGAAGTCGCAGTTATTATCCCAAAGTACCTAAAGACACTGAGTTACACGAAGTATTGCAAGGATTTGTTAGCCAGTATTATCTTGCTCAGCAGCGTGATGGTCAGTTACCCAAAGAAATTTTAGTTGGCTATCACGATGAGGAATGGCAGGTTTTGCAGCAAGCTTTAACTGAACGAGCCAGTCATCAAGTTCAGATCCACAAACCAACTCGGGGCGAAAAAGTTCGGCTGCTAAAACTTGCTAATGATAATGCCCAAAATGCGGTTACCAGTAAGCTTCTTGAAGCATCGACAGCGGCGACTCGTTTGGCCGCACTGCAGCGATTTTTGGACCGTTCCGAGCCTATTCGGCGTATGGAATGTTTTGATATCAGCCATACCCAAGGCGAACGCACGGTCGCTTCTTGCGTGGTATTTGATCAAGACGGGCCGAAAAAAAGCGCGTATCGACGCTTTAATATTGATGGTATTACCGGTGGCGATGACTATGCAGCCATGGCGCAAGCTTTAAAACGTCGTTATGGCAAACAAACTGATGATGCTGATATGCCTGATATTCTATTTATTGATGGCGGGAAAGGGCAGTTAAGCACCGCTTTTGCAGCTCTAGATGAGTTGCAGCTTGCCAATGAACCATTGGTGGTTGGCGTCGCCAAAGGGGTTACCCGCAAGCCTGGTCTTGAGACACTCCTCATTGGTCGAGCGCAGCGCCCTGTGCATCTTGAAAAGCATGAGAGCGCCTTGCACTTGATTCAGTATATTCGTGACGAAAGCCATCGCTTTGCGATTACCGGGCATCGAAACCGTCGGGATAAAGCGCGCCAGCATAGTTTTCTTGAAGAGATACCGGGAATTGGTGCAAAACGTCGCCAAAGTATTCTTAAATTTATGGGTGGAATACAAGAGGTTAGACGCGCCAGTGCCGATGAATTAGCTAAAGTGCCAGGGATTAGCAAAACTCTCGCACAAACTATCGTTGATCGATTGCAAGAATAGCCGCAAACAGGCAACATAAAGCAATTGTTATAAGAACGACATCCGTATGAATACAATTCCAAATATATTAACTGTTTTTCGTCTGTTTTTAATTCCGTTCTTTCTTGTCGCGTTTTACATACCTGTTCACTGGGCTTATTTTGCCTCAGCAGCAATTTTTGTAGTCGCTGCGGTAACGGATTATTTTGATGGATTTTTAGCGAGGCGTTTAAAGCAAACATCACCTTTTGGCGCATTTTTAGATCCAGTCGCTGATAAAGTGATGGTTACAACCACCTTAGTGGTGCTTGTAGAGCATTATGACTCGATCTGGATAAGTCTGCCTGCTATGGTCGTTATTGGCCGTGAGGTGGTGATTTCGGCCCTTAGAGAGTGGATGGCAGAATTAGGTAGCAGAGCGAGTGTTGCTGTCAGTAAATTAGGAAAATATAAAACTGCTGCACAAATGACAGCGATTACCGGATTATTGTGGCAATATCAGCCATGGATGGTAAGTGCTTCGAAAGTTTTGTTATATATTGCTGTTGTGCTTACGATTTGGTCGATGGTTTCATACTTGCGAGCTGCTTGGCCATTCCTAACTGGACAAAAGAAAAGCAATATTGGTGGAAATTTATAAAATTTGGCTGTTTTTCAGGCGAACAGACAAAAAGTTTGAAATTTCTTGTTGACGATAAAAATAACCTCGCTAAAATGCACAGCACATCGACGGGGCAAGCACTTAAAGCGAAGCTAAGTCGATAAGTTATCAAACAAAGCGGCACTAGCTCAGTTGGTAGAGCGCGACCTTGCCAAGGTCGAGGTCACGAGTTCGAACCTCGTGTGCCGCTCCAAGATAACAAATGAAGGCGGGTTGGCAGAGTGGCTATGCAGCGGATTGCAAATCCGTGTACCTCGGTTCGACTCCGGGACCCGCCTCCATAAAAATTTGGTATCGCCCGGGTGGTGAAATAGGTAGACACAAGGGATTTAAAATCCCTCGAACGCAAGTTCGTGCCGGTTCAAGTCCGGCCCCGGGCACCACTCCTTCTTTTTGATTCTTAAAGCTTTTCCTAGCTGAACATTCCATTAGAACTTTCTAAATTACGCTTTAAAACGTCGTTTTCCTAATATTTTTCCTAATATTATTTAGATTTCTTTGAATCTACTGCGCGTACTTTATGGACTTTGCGGTCGTATCTTGCGGTCTGCCGAATGTCTTTATGACCAGATATTTCTTGTTTCTCCTGAAGCGTTCCATCAAGGTCAGAAATACCTTTTGCTTTGAGGTCATGGAAGGTGAAATCCATCGGTAAACCTGTTTTTTCACGAACTTTACTGCGTGTTTTGCGCCACCGGCTACTAAATCCATCTCGGGTAAAACGGCTGCCATCGGCTTGGCAAACTACGAATGTTGAAACAACGCCTGGTTTATCTGTGAGTCGTTTTGATAAAGCAATGGCTTTGTGCAGGCGAGGGGACCACTCTTTGATCTGCTCAACGCCTGTTTTCCCCTGCGCAATGAAAATTCCATCCTCTAAGATCTGGCTAGTTCGCATGGCTAAAATATCGCCCTGACGAGCACAACATAAATAAGCAAGTTCCATGGCGACCTGAATAACAGGATCCGCCGCTTTGTATAGCGCGTTATATTCGATATCGGTGATATAACGTTTACGACCTTTTTCTTTAAATTTACGAACGCCTTTGCATGGGTTGCTTTTACAAAGCCCACGTTCGTAGCCAAAGCGAAAGCAGCGTGAGAAGAAAGCATGTTCACGGTTCGCTTGTGTGCGTGATTGTAAGCCTCGTTTATCCATATACAGACGCACATGTTCGGGCTTAACTTTATTAACATTCATTTTGCCAAAGACAGGCAAAACCTTTTTGGCGTACTTGCGGTAATCTTTGCGGGTTTCTGTGGCCAGTTCCTGAAAGTCAGCACTTTGGAAAAAGCTATTTACTAAGTGCTGAACCGTGCTTGCCTTGTCGGATTCTTTTACTTTCTCTTCATATGCGCGCCAAACTTCATGAATGGGCTGATCTAAGGCACATAAACGAATGGCACCACCACTTGCGGGGTGCCATTCATAGGCGCTGCGGCCTTTGTAGACCCGCTTAGGTAATGCGTAATCCTGCGGGTTAGTTCTCTTTCTTGGCATAACTTACATTGCATCCATAGCGCTAAAATCTGGTACATCTTCGCTTGGGAGCATCGCTCTGGGGTGATTCACATGGTACCAGGTGAGTTTCGGCTTCCCGTTGCGATCAACAATATGATAGATCCCATTACGTGAAAGGATCTCAATTTGCAGGTTTGCCCGACTAGAACCTGTGAGTTCGGCGATCTCTTCGGGGTTGAGCATTGTCATATCTGCTGGCGTAGTCATGCGGCCTCCTTAATTAGTGTATCTACATTGGCAAGAATGACTTCGAATTGATAAACCCAAACCCATGGGTTTGCATTCCAATCAGCGCCTGTTGATTCCCAAACTCTGCGAAAAGCCCTACACGGCTTTTCATACCAGCCTATAGCCTCTGTGGCTTCACTCTTAGCGTTATCACAGCCTTCTGCAATGGCATCCTGTTCACTAATATCCTGTAAGTGTTCAATATGCACATCGGTGATACGCAGTGTTAAACGCGATGCCCAACGAGGCATGTGAATCGATGGGCGCCATCGGCAAACTGTTTTTTCTGAATTTACATCGTAGAAATCAGGTTTTGGATCAGTTGCTGCGTAGACACAATATTCAGGCGTTTTAAACTGGGATTTGTTTTCGATGTATTGGCTTTCTAATTCCTGATCAAAGAGTGGCCCTTGGAAAGTCTCCCGAACCCAAATCAGATCGCCCTCATTGCCAAATGGTGGAATAAATGGCGCTTGCCCAATGAGTTTGCTTTCTTCTGAGTTCGATTCACTTAGCAGCGCAACCCCATCGCAGCTATCAACATCAAAAGGTTGTGGCTTCATGATGCGCCGAGTTTGAGTTTTATCGCCACGGAGCAGAGCGTTTACCATGGCTGAATTAAATAGCATTGGATGCGTGTTCATTGATCCTTTCTCCCGATATAGGTGCAGGTTCTCCACACTGAATAAAAAGCGATGCATGAAATGAATGTGATCATTTTCGATAGGCCTCATCGGTTGGGCGGGTGAGGTCGTGGATGCGAACTCGATGCAGGGTGTGCCAGCATTTGGCGCTGCCATGAAATAAACCGCCGGGGGCGTCTTTACAGCAGCCCTCTGGCAGTTGATGGCCGCAGTGTGGGCACTTGCCTAGCTTTTCTCGAATGGCTGGCAGCTCGTCGTATACACGGTGGATCAACGCTTCTATAGTGTCTTGCGTGTTGTCGTAGTTGTGCTCGACGCCTTCTGGGTAACTAAAGAAGGTGCGAATCACTTCTAACCGCTCAATATCAACGGGGTAGAGCTTTAAACGAAGCTCTGTGACACCTAACGCTTTTTGGCGTTGCCGATGGGCCTGCTGGCGTTTGCGGGCCTGTTCCTTTTGGTTTGCTTCGATCATATCAGGCTGCCTTGTTGAAGTGTGGGACAGACTTCTTTGGCGATTTCGCCGCAGGCTTGGTTTTAATCTTAATCGGCTTCACCAAGTGCAGAGCAGCCGCCAAACACACATCAAACACTTTGCCGCGCGGAAAGTTGCCTTCATGGTGATAGGTTCGAATGGCCTCACGAACACCACGCTCAACGGTTGAATGGCTGTAGCCACGTTCGGTTAAGATGATGCGCACATGTTTGGCGATAAACTGCGTTTGTCGATTGTTTGGAGTGAGTGCTCCTGCAAACTCGCATTGTTGATTGGGTTCCATTGCCTTGATTCCTTGGTTGATTGAGTGGGCGCTGGTCAAGCGCGGTTATCCTCGTTTACGATACTGATGGCTTGCGCAGTGTGATGAATACGCGATGCTTCTAGTAGCGTCATGCATTCGCAATCAGCGATGAATCCGCTGCACCACTGTTGGCGGTTGGGGTGACGAATGATGCCCTGCTGCGCCAATTTTCGGTAATCGCGTAAATCCTGCATCAGTGTTTGTGCAAATTGTTCAAGTTCCATTGCCGTGGTCCTTTTAGTTGTCTGAGTTGCCGCATTGGTCAGGTGCGGGTTATACTCAGGGTGATTCTTCAGTCCTTGGTTGATTGGAGTTTCATTGCCCGTTGCCCCTGCTCGGTTTGGTCACCAAGTGCGGGGCAACACTATTTATGTGTTTTCACTTCCTCTAACAGTGGATAGTGATCAATATTTTTCAATCATGCTTTGTGCTATATGTGCAGCTGTTCTCTCTACATATGGGTCATTTTTTATAGATATTAAAATTGAGTTATCTATTGATTACCTTGTTTTTTACAACCATTTCAATGGGTATAGGTTTATACTCAAGAAATTAATGTTTGTTACAGCTAATCACAGCCAAGCATATGCTTTATGTAGTAAAGATAACCAATAGTTATCTTTTAGTCAAATATTAAAAGTTTCTTTTTCAACCTGTATAAAAAATTTTATAACTCATGGAATTTAAAGAAAAAAATCTTATAAATGATCTCTTCTCGAAAAAGAGGCTCAGCTCACTGAGCCATAGAAATGGATTTGATAGCGTTAAAGCAATTTTCAATGAAAAAATTGGTATTAACTCTGGTAGTTTGCTAGAAGCATATGATTTTTTGTATAAAAAACTGGTCGCGCGATATCGGAGTGAATATGTTTATAAGAATGCTATTGCTGAAAAAATCGTAAGGGGAAAGCATAAATTTTCAAATATCGCATATTATACTGAATTTTCACTTGAAAATGTGATCGCTGACTGCATTGTTATAAATGGAAATTCTACAGTTTACGAGATAAAAACAGAGTTTGATAATTTTAATCGCCTTGATTCACAATTAAATGCATATAGAAAATGTTTTGAATATATATATGTTGTTATACCAGAATCAAAGTTAAGTGAACTTCAGAAAATCATTCCTGATGGGATAGGAATAATCTTGTTAAGTTCTAATTATACCTTTAGAAATGTAAAAAAATCTAAGTTACATCAAGATTCTTTTGATTCAGTTGCGATAGTTGATTTATTTCGAAAGAATGAACTATTGCACATAGTAAAAAAATATTATCAAAAGTATCCTGATGTGCAACCAGCATATTTATGGTCTGAATGTAAAAATATATGTGCTGAATTATCAATAGAGGTATTAAATAAAGAATTAAAGAAAAGTTTAAAAGAGAGAAATTATATTTCTGATAAAAGTTTGATGTCTAAATTCCCATCATCATTATTGTCAAATGTATGCTCTCAATCTTTTAATAAAAGCATTAATAAAAATATTTTATTAAATTTAAATAGGGAACTTTCATAGAGGAGATAACAATGTATTTCCCTTTATTACGCGGAAGACAGTATGAGCTAAAAGCTTTGCGAGAACTTTCTACTAAGATGTCCTTGAGTGGTAAAATTGTACCTATAGTAGAACCGGTTAGAACAGATACTCATCATTTGGAGCTTTGTCTTGATGCCTTAAATGAGGATGATGTCGAATATGTTGTTGTTGGAAACCCATACCAAGGAGAATTCAAAGATAAGGGAAAACAAGGATGTATTGACTTTATTAAAAATAATATAAATAAAATAGAGTATTTTGGTTTTATTCTTGATGAAGAATCTGATTTTAATGAGATTGATAAATATTTAAAAATTATAGGTAGAAAACCTTTTTCATTTATATATATGGATGATATATCACAACAAAAAATATCTAAATATTTAGGTATGGGTAATTATAGATATAATATTTTTATTTCTTCATTTGTTTCAACATCTTATATTAAAAATTTTGGGAAGGGTAAAACTGTTATTATTGATCCATGTTTTATAGATAAAGAAAGAGGATCTGATTATCAGTACAATCCTACAGAGATTTTTAGAGATAATTTTTATAAATCTATATGCGGTTTTGGTGATTATACTACGCTACCTGAAAAATTTAAGGATGGGGGAGGAAGACCTTATTGCGGAGTTATTCATTTAACATATGAAATTAATGAAGAAAAAAAACCTGTATACATATCACATTTCCTATCTCAGATATATACTCAGAGAATGTCAGATCAAGCTCGATTAGTTCAAGAAGCATTAGATACTTTAGTCCCATTTGTCAAAAAAAATGGTCAATATTTTTCATTTTCAACGGCAGTACAGGAATTTATTGATATTAAAAAGAAAGGTATAAATACAAACCTTGCAAGGACTAAAAAATTATCAATAAAACATCATATTGAATTGATGATTGAAATCCTTAATTAATCTAATTCAATTATAACTTGTTTTACAAATCCAATAATCCTGCAGTTACCATTTATTGGTATAGGATTATAGGCTGGATTTAGAGGTACAAGATGTTTAAATGGACCTTCTTTTTCTAGCTTTTTAATAGTCGCTTCATCACTACCTTCAAGCATCGCAACGACTATCTTGCCATTCTCTGGGTCTGGATCTGGTTGAACAATCGCAATTGAGCCATCTGGTAACGACAAATTACCATTAGGATTGGTCATTGAGGAGCCTTTTACTTTTACCGCAAAAGAACCATCACCTACATTAGCAGTTGTTTCAATCCATTCAACTTCTTCACCAATTTCACTGTAATTAACGGCTTCAGTCCATTTTCCTGCTTGTACTGTCGATAAAATTGGAACTTTTCTAGTCCTTCGTCCTAGATAGAGAGTGGCATTTGCAAGTTCATTATCAGCATCATTGTTACTTAGCCCTTTCATTCCTAGTAATGACTCGACTGATGTTCCTGCGATACCCGCAACAGCCGATAATTTTTTAGTATCTGGAATTGATTCCCCATTTAACCACTTACGGATAGCTACGACCGAAATATCCATAGGTAAGTTTTCTTGGATGTACTTAGCTCGGCCTCTCTTCGGCACATTCAGGGCATTTAGAGCTTTATTTAGTCTTTCTGCAAATTGATCCTGCTGATTTTTATGCGCCATAAAATACCTGATAAGTAAGAAACCAAAGGTTATTTTATATGAGAGTGCTAGACACTATCAGTTTCTTTATATAAGATAACTATTGGTTTTTATTTGGAGGAAAACCATGTCTATCAATATTGTCACAAAAGTTCGGGAACAGTTCTTTGATGGATCGTTTGTCAATGCTGCTAGCCATTTCCATGTAAGTTCGACTGCTTACCGTAAATGGGAGCAATCCGGAGAGTTCCCTGCCAAAAATGGCAGGATGCAACAAGCTCATGAGTTAACTCACTTTGACTATCAAATATTAACGCCATCTGCCTTTTGTCTACCTAGCAACTCCCAAGCTACATAGGTTGCAGTGTAGGTGTGAACATAAGTAAGAGGGTGATGGTTAAGAATCAACCGTTTTAAGGACGAAAACAATGCAACCGATTCAAACAGTTAAAAGCGTGGTTCGCCAAGCAATTGAAAGCTGGAACTGCGAAGTAACCAAAGATTGTATCGCTGAGCGGGTCGCTCGAATGTATCACAAGCTGCATCTGCGGGATGAACCTGATGCGCAGCTGGAAGTTTTGCTCAAAGTGCCAAGCGCCGCCAGTAGCCATGACAATATGCAGCGGTTTTGGCGTTATCTCAGTAAAGATACGGTGCCCGCTAAGGCCAATATTTTAGATCTGCTTCCGGCGGTTATCGCCATTTTGCCTGTCGAACGAGCCAGTGCAATGCTTAATGCATTTTTAAATCCGCTGGGGTATTCAGTCGCTCGGATTGGTGCCGGTGGGGCAACGATTTCACGGGATATGCTGTTGGCGAATTTAGCCAAAGAGGGCAGTGAAGCGTTGCAGGCAATTTTAAAACTGCCGCCAGAACCAACGATTGTGCAGTTGCGCGCTTGCTACAAAGAGTTGCAAGAGAGCGAAGCGGCACATGGGCCATTGATGCGATATGTAGAATCGCAGATGGCACTTCACGAGGCAGCATGAGGCAACGGGCAATGAAACTGCAATTTAAAACCTATCAAGGGATGTTGCGCTGGGTGCTGACCACACCTGGGCATATCGAACCGATCAGCCATGACCAAGCGGCTCGGATGATTTTGCGAATGCGGAGGGCTCTGTTATGTCGATTAAATTGATGACACAGGTGTGGGATGCCTCTGCCTTTAAGGGCAATCAAAAACTGATTATGTTGTGTTTGTCAGATTTTGCCAATGACGAGGGCCTGTGCTGGCCTTCGATTGCCACCATTGCAAAAAAATGCACGGTGTCTACTTCGACGGTGAAAGCGCAAATTCGTGAGCTGATGCGCGCTGGCTTTTTAAAAGTTCATGTGCGGTTAAAACGCACCGACGATGGCAAAACCACGAACGATAGTAATGTGTATCAAATTTTGATTGGGGCCCTTAAAAAAGCGATTGCGACCGGGGGCGAATTTCAACCGGGGTCGAAATCTAACCGGGGTCAAAATACACCCCTACCGGGGGCAGAATCTGACCCCAAACCCCCAATAGATCCACCAATAACTAATATTCCCCCTGTAGTCCCCCCTACGGATGATTTGCAGGCTAAACCACAGCCAATCGAAAAACGTACTCGCAAGGTGAAAACCGAACTACCCAGAGACTTTGCACTAACCGAACCGATGCGCCAGTGGTATGGCCAACAGGTGGAATTTACCATCCCGATTGAAACGGCCACGGACATGTGGGCTGATGCGATGCTGGCCAAAGCGTACAAGTACGTGGACTGGCAAAGCGCTTGGCGAAACGGGATGCGCAAGCAGAACCAATGGGCCACTCAAAGCCAACCCAATCGAGGGCGGCCGATGGGCAATCGCATTACCCAGTTGCCCGGTGCCAATGCCAATTACGATATGCCAGCGGAGTTTAGACGATGAATTTTATGGAAAAACTACAGCAGGCGATGCCTGCCAACGTCAAACCAGCGTTTGGATCGTTTGCTGAGCTGCAAGCGTTTCACCATGACGAAGCGGTGCGCTTTGGCCGTGAATGTTCTGATCGCCAGCAGCAAGGGCGGATTACTCAAGCGATGGGCCGCAGCGGTATCAAGAAAAATTATGCGCAGTGTTCGCTGGATAACTTTCGCACTGACTTTATGGGCTACGATGCCAGTGCTCGCCAAGGCCAACAGAAAAACGTGCAAGCAGCTCGGCAGTGGCTGGCGTTGTATCGGCGCGGCCAAGCCGGTGGATTTGTGATGCTGGGAACGCCGGGCACGGGGAAAAATCACTTAGCCAGCGCATTAGGCAATGCGATTTTAGCGCAAGGCGGCAGTGTGCTGATTGCGACAGTGTCGGAGTTGATGATTCGGATTAAAGACACTTACCGCAATGATTCGCAGCTCACTGAAGCGAAGATCATTAAATGGCTGTCGCATGTGGATTTGTTGGTGCTCGATGAAGTGGGCATTCAAAACCGCAGCGTGAATGAGAATGTGCTGATTAACGAGGTGATTAACCAGCGTTCGATGCGCAATAAACCCACGGGCGTGTTAAGCAACCTGGACCAAAACGGGTTGGTTGAGGTGTTAGGCGCGCGAGCGGTGGATCGCATTTTAGAAGGCAATTCGATGTGGCTGAGCTTTAACTGGCCCAGCTTCCGCCAGATGAAACGGAGGGCAGGGTAATGGCCATTTTAGTGAAATCATCGACTGTTAAGAGCGATAAAAATCGCTGGGGCACATCATGGGCCTGTTTCTATGATGCGCAATATTTATATGGCTCTAAATTTGTTTTAGATGTGGCGGCTGAGCCAGAGACAACCAAAGCGCAGCGCTTTTATGCATCAGCTGATTGGTTTGATTTAGCGCGTTCGCGCGGTTCGTTTAACGTGAGTGAGCTTGATCACTTGGTTGGTTTTGATGGGCTGGCTTGTGATTGGGAACCGCATTGGTGGTGTAACCCGCCGTTTGATCTTAAATCGGAGTTTTTAGCCAAAGCAAACCACGAAGTGAAACGAGGCAACCCCGGCATGATGTTATTGCCTTACGAACCGCTGACTGGTTGGTGGCGAGAAGGTGTCGAAGGCCACGCCTGCGCTATTTATGAGCCAGATGGTCGTTACAACTTTTTAGAACCTGATGGCGTTACTAAAAAGACAGGGGCGAATTTTGGCAGTGTGTTTGTGTTATTTACCCCTGGTTATTTCCCGCATCCTCAACGGATTCAGTTTGAGCGGGGAATTTGGACTCAAAAACGGGAGATTGCCGCATGAATCAAGCTATTTTATTTGAGCTGCGCGATGCAGGGCGACTTAGTGCGAAAAGCTGTTTAGGTCGCACGGTAATGGCCGCGTTCGGTGAGCAATGGAAAACCCTGAGAGATTTGGAAGGGGAGATCTTTGAGCGTTGGCATGTAGCGGATACACAACCGACGATTAGTGCACGGCTGCGAGAAGTTCAATTGCGTTACCCACGAGAGCTGCTCAAACAAAGCATGACTCGCAAAATCAATGGCAAAACCGTTTGGTTCTACCGGATTGTCGCTATTAATGATAATATCAATAATAAATTGGAAGAGGTCGCCTAATGCAGATTGAAAAACTACTCGCAAAATTTGGATTAACGGCCGTTCGGTATGGGGATGGAACCGGCGGGAAAGGTTTGTTGAGCTTGGATGAACAGCTCGCAGCCGTTGGTATTACGTGGCATCAGTCCAATGCTGGCTTTTTGCTGTTGATTGCGCAATGCAATAACGATAAACGCGCGTTGAATGATTTAATGCATTTGGTGTATCAGATGGCTGCGCAATTGTTCGCTGACCATTGGAGGGGATTTTGCCCCAAGCAAGCGGTCACTGCGTTATGTGTCACAGCGGTTGCGATTGCTCTGCATGAGCAAGGGCGGCAGTGTGATGCGTGCCATGGCACAGGTAAAGTGAAGCGTTATCGCAAACAGGTTAAATGCCAAAATTGTGTTGATGGTTATATCCCTTGGGATAAATATTCAATTTATAGCGCCTTCAACGAACAGCTCCCTATCACGTTTGACGCCTTTGAATCTTATCGGCCCTATGTAGATACGTTAGTGGAGTGGATTGCAAACGAACGCACCACCGCATTTCTAGCTATGGAAGAGCGAATGCAGTTAGAGATTGCAGAGGCGAGGTTGGTGGCTTGAAAAAGGCTTAATTTGAATCCATATTTAGTATGAAATTAGTTGTATTGTTAGTCGTTTTGATGCTATACCTAAACACTCGAGAGATTTATTGCATATATTTTGTACATCTAGTATAATTTCGCGCCCCTTGGTTGAAACTACATATTATTAGATTAAACGGTTCAAGGGCGATAAAGGTACTCATTTTTGGAGGTTGTATTATGGGTGATAAACGCCATATTACTATTGAAGTAAAAGGTAGTAAAACGCCTCAGTTTAGACAGGTTAGAGAAGCTGATGTGCGGCGTGATGTGATGGAAAATGTGCGGACATCTTTTAGTATAGAAGGTTCGACTGTTACTGATACTAATTGGAAGAAAATGTCTCATAATATTAATTTATTGGAGAAAGTTATCTAATTGTCACTTATAGCTGCTGACAATAATCCCCTAAGGTATTTCGTATCGTTTTTTATTGCTCGACGAACAGCGTAGTGGTAGTAATGTTTGCGTTTGTTCGTCGAGATAGCTTTAGATAGCGAGAACGTAAATCCACGTGTTTTAGCTATCGCTTCTAAGTAAAGTCTTATAGCTCTCCCATTCCCATCAGAAAACGGATGAATCCAAGCTAATCGTTGGTGTGCAAAAACTAATGCCTGGAGTAACCGCGTTTTATCTTTTCTGATTTGATTTAGATATCTAGAGGCGAAAGCATCACTAAACTCCTCCATCGCTTTAGATAAATCAGATGGGTGCATTGTCGGAAAATTCCTATTGGTTACAACAACCTCTTCTTTTCTGTATTGTCCTGCCCAGCTGTAAATTCCATCAAATAGAGTATGGTGGCATTGTGATAAAGCGTTTCGACCAAATACTGTATTTGATTGTTGGAGTAATTTTAGTATGTATCGAGTTGAGCGAATCATAGCGTAGTATTGTTCTATTGATTCTAGTTCATCTGCATATCTTGCATATACAAGATTTGAAGCAGCCAAATGTCTGTAATCAATATCATTACAGTGGTTATCTGCAATTAAAATAAATCTATTTTTATCGTATCTGGCCCATGTTTTTTGAACAGGTGCTTCAGGATGATTGGCCTGTAATAGAAGAAATGGTTTATTTTGATGCTTGGTCGTACCTACTATTGTGGCACAGATAAGTGGTTGAATTTCTTTAGCAAAAATATAGCAAACAGAATCGCCTACTTGAATTTCGTTACGAGACATATCACTATAACATTTATAGTATTTGTGTTGATGAGCAATCGATGGAACAGGTAATTGAACCTTTGATTTTCCTATAATTATTTCTCCTCTCGTTTTATTCCAAAAAATATTGCAATAACCCGATTTATTTGGAGTTTTTTTTATATGAATAATTTTACTATCGATATATTCGATATCTGAAATATTTTGGCTTTGAAAATTCATCAATCTTGAAAATCACCTAAATCATTGAGGTTGGCTTGTCCTAGTATACCCGCGTTCTTTTGGGCAATCTCGTCTAGCCTTTTTCTGCTGAGGTCAAATTGACTAGAGAACGTTGTTATTAGGCTCATAATGTACTCAAATTGTTCTTTCCCTAAAGTGTAACCAATGAGCTTATTATGAGATGTGATAGCTATTGGCTCTTCTGAAAAATACTGAGAAGGATTTCTACGCAATTCCATGATAGAAATAACTTTTTTAGTATATTGATCTGTGAATGATTTCATAAACTTATACGGTCTACATACTTTCTGAGTATTATCCTATAGAACAATATAAGACAATAACTTTATCATTTATATATTGAATATTGACAACCACCACCCAACGCCGCATAATTTCCACGATGTAAAACCTCGCCTATGGCGGGGTTTTTGCGTTTCTGTCCCTTTATTTTTTATCCATCCTTAGTCTTTAAGCCACGTTCTGCGTGGCTTTTTTATGCCTGATAGCCGCCATGAAAGAGAAAATTCACAGTTTGATCGCCTATGTCATGGCGGTTACCTCTGGCTTCTTTGGCTCGATTGATTTGAATAAGCTGTCCATTTTGATTGCCATTGCGGCCACAATTATCACCACCGTGATTAACTGGTATTACAAACGCAAAACCTACGAACTCAAAGCCGATGAAGCGGAGCGCACCGATGAGTAAAAAACTCACGGCTGGCAGCTGCGCGATTGTGGCGGTTTTGGGGTATCTCTCAAGCACAGGTATGGATGTATCGCTTAAAACCAGCGCGCAGGGGCTTGCCTTTATTGCAGGGCAAGAACAGTGCCGGGTGCATCCGTATCAATGCAGTGCCGGGGTGTGGACCAATGGCATTGGTCATGCCCATGTGTCAGCCAAGAAAACGGCCAATACTGCTCAGGTGGCCAAGTGGTTTCAATCGGATATCCAACAGGCCGAGCAGGTGGTGAATCAGCAAGTAAGCCTGCCACCGGGGCCTAAGTTTGATATGGCGGTGGATTTTGTGTTTAACCTGGGCGCGGGTAACTTTGCCCATTCCACCTTTTTAAAGCGTTTGAAGCAGGGCCGTTTCCCTGCGGCCTGCAATGAGTTGCTGCGCTGGGTGTATGTCAATGGCAAGGACTGTCGCATTCAAGCCAATCAGTGTTATGGCATTGTGCGCCGGCGCCAGCAAGAACGGGAGATTTGTTTGCATGGGTATCCCTAAATTGAGCAGTGTGGTGCGCATGGGTGCCATTGTCTTGGTGGTTGTGGTGGTCGGTTATCTCAAAATTGAGAACCACCGATTGCGTGGGGATTTGTCCTCGGTCAACCAGCAATTAGGGGCTGCCGGACAGCGTGAAATTCAGCTGTTAAATACCAATGCGGCGATGCAAGCTACGGTGCGAACGCTGCGTTTAGCGGCTAATCAAGAACGGCTCGCCGCTACTCAAATGGCAACACAACGCAGCCACTGGCGAACGGTCGCCAAACAGGCGCAAGCCACGATTCACAAGGCCCTTGCTCATGAAGATTGTACTCAGCGTGTTATTCCTGGGGCTGCTCATTGGTTGTACTACACGCACCCGAACCGAGCTCGTCACCCAGTACAAAACTAATTATCTCAAACCGCCCGCGGCCTTATTGGTGCCATGCGAGCAACCCTATTTTGCACCGCCTAAAACCTATGGGGACGCTGTTTTGCGTGATCCGGTTTGGTTGGCGGCTTTTGCGCAGTGCCAGTTTCAAATTGAGGTGCTGCGTGAGTGCTATTTACAAGCGGATACACCCGAACAATTTGGGGTGTGTCTGAAACGTTTCGGGGCAGCAAACCCTATCCAATCTGGCGAGTCGTCTCGCGTTAACCGTTTGGCTGCCCTACCTATCAATCCTGTGTCTCAGTGACCTGCCGGGGCCGAGCCTCCCTGTACCGTGGTGTTAGCCGTGATCGCTTTTCCTTAAAGCGCTAGCGCATCATGCGTAATCAAAAAGGTGATTGCCAATCAAAGACATGCTGGCAACGTCAGCCAGTGGCAACAAAGGCGTGACAGCTGGAGAGACCGCTTCGATATAGAGGACGTTATGAACGATGCAAAGCGACTCTGGAATTTATCTGAATTAGAGGCGTTTGGCTTAAACCGCGCCACTATTCGCAAGCGGTTAAAAGCTGCGGGCATTGAACCGGTTGCCACCGGGCCGAAGAACGCGCCGCTGTATGACTTGGTGCAAGTGGCCCCGTGGATTTGTCAGCGCCCACAAAAGCAAACGGATGCGCCTGATTTGATGGGCTTTAAAACTGCCGCTGAGCTGCGCGCTTTTATGCAATCTGAGCGCGAAAAAGTCTCCCTTGCCAAAGATACGCAAGAGCTGATTGCGCGTGATGATTTTGAACAAGAGATGGCAACCAGTATCGCGGGTATTAAGGGGTTTGCAGATAACGTGATCACCCGCATCGAATCAACCATTCCCAATGCCTCGCCACGGCAGTTAGAAGCATTGGAAAAACTGCTGCGGCTGGATTTGGAAGGCGTGAGCGAAGCGATGGTGGAATGATGAAAAAATATACGGGCCCGCGACATCACTATCATTTTGATCCGCGTTTGGTGAAGTTCGCGGATGCGGCCGAAATTCGGCGTAGTTTGGCTTATTTGTGTAAGCCGTCTTATTTAACGCCAAGTGAATCGGCGGATGAACATTTGTGGATCTCGAACGGCACGGATGTCACCAAGTTTATGAGCTCGCAAACGCCATACATGCGCGAGCCGATGGATGCTTTAGCGCGGCGGATTTATGAGGCGGTGATCGTGGTGGGGCCTGCGCGTAGCGGGAAAACCAAAGCGATGGTGGAAGGCTGGCTGCATTATGCGATTACCGAAAAGCCGGGCGATATGCTGCTGATTTACAGCACCAAAACCAAAGCCGCTGATATGAGCAAAATCGATTTAGAGCGCTGCTTTGCCAAAACTAAAACAATCGCAGCTTTGCGCAGTGCTCGTAAATCTAACGACAACATTACTTCCAAGCTGTTTAAAAACGGCATGCATTTAAAGCTCGATAGTGCCACGGAAACCTCGCTTTCGGCTTCAACCTATCGTTATGTGGGCTGCACAGACTATGACCGCAGCGATGATTCAGTGGGGGAAGAGGGCAACAAATTTCAGTTGATGTTGATGCGTGTGCAGAACGCCAAAAGTAGCGGCATGGCCATGGCAGAAAGTTCGCCGGGGCGGGTGGTACGCCAGCCGAAACCTGACGAGCAGTTATCACCCCACGAAGCCCAGCCCTGTGGCGGCATTATGCAGCTTTACAATCAGGGTGATCGGCGGCGCTTTTATTGGCAATGTCCCGATTGTGGCGCGTGGTTTATTCCCGGCTTAGAAACACTTGATTGGGATGATTTAGATGACCCAGTCGCGGCGGCTAAAACGGCTCGGGTGAAGTGCCCACGCTGTGAGTATTTGATCGATGAAAACCAGAAATATGATTTAAATCTCGATGGCCGTTGGTTTCGCGAAGGGGCGATTGACCCATATGGCTATGAGGTGCAAGACGAACACCTCATCCGCGAATCGAAGTGGGCCACATTTTGGTTTGAAGGCGTGGTGGCCGCGTTCGCCAGTTGGGAAAATCTGGTGTATCGCTATTTAAATGCCCAGGAGCAATTTGAAAGTGCCGGTGATGAAGAGGCGCTGAAGTCATTCATTAACGTGAATATGGGCCGCCCTTATGTGCTGCAAACCCACGGTCAAGAGATTGGCGCGCATCAGTTGATGGCTCGCGCTGGCGGCTATGAGCGCGGCATTGTGCCCCAAGGTGGGCGCTTTTTAATCATGACCATTGATGTGCAGGGCGGCAAACGCAATCCGCGATTTGTCGTGCAGGCGCAGGTGTTTGGCGAAGGGTTACAACGTTGGGTGATTGACCGTTTTGAAGTCCGGGAGAATCCACATCGCAATGGCGACCGTGTGAATCCTGCTGTGTATGGTGAAGATTGGGATCTCTTGATTGAGCGGGTGATTAAAAAGACTTATCCGCTAGCCGATGCTTCGGGCCGAGTGATGAAACCGTTGATCACGCTGTGTGACTCCGGTGGTTCGGGCGCGCTGCAAACCGGGGTGCAAAAAGATACTTCTGTTACTGACCAAGCTTATCAGTTTTATAACCGCCTTAAACCGCAGGGGCTTAACCATCTATTCCGGTTAGTCAAAGGTGCCAGCAACAATCAAGACACGCTCGTAAAAGAAAGTTTCCCCGATAAACGCTCGAAGCTGGCGCACGGTGAGATCCCATTGCTCTTGCTGCATACCAATCGACTGAAAAACCGTGTGGTGGCGAGCTACTCCCGCGAAGAGTTTGGGGCGCGGTATTTTCATTTGCCTGGTTGGTGTGAGCGTGATTGGTTTGATGAACTCACCGCTGAGTACATTGATGATCAGGGCAATTGGCAAAAGCCGGATCACGTTCGCAATGAGTCGTTTGACCTGTGTGCGTATGCCGAAGCCGCGATGTTTTACAAAGGCGGTGAGGATATCAATTGGCAGAATCCGCCGAGTTGGGCGGCTGACTGGCAGCTCAATAGCAATGTGATTGATGCCGACCAAACCCCGAAATTTGAGCGCAAACGCCAACCGCGCTATCGCCACGCCCGGAGTATTTTCGAATGACGCTAAATGAACAACGGCTGCAACGCTATTTGGACGCAGAGCAACGAGTGTTGCTTCAGCAGGAAGTGACCACCGCCGAAGGTGAAACACTCACTTTGGCGAGTCTTGCCACCATCCGTAAAGAGATTGAACGTCTGCAGCGGCTGATTGCGGCCGAGAAAAACGGCACGATCCGGAGAAATTACCTTGAGTAAACTGCATTTAACCGATCGGATGATTGGGGTGTTTAGCCCCACGACCGCACTGCGGCGAGTGCATGATAGGCAACTGTTAAACCGTTATTTAGCGGCCTTACCCGCTGACCCGAAAACCAAGAAGAAACGCCGTAAATCAACAGGTACCGCGAACCAAGTGAACTGGGGCGCTCGGGCCATTTATCAACGCGCTCGCGATGGGGATGAAAACAACCCGACCGTGATTAGTATCCTGGATGAGCTGACCACCAATATTGTGGGGCCGGATGGCATTCGTGTGGAGCCGCAGCCGTTGGATCGGGATGGGCATATTCACACCGAAGCGGCGCGAATAATTAGCGATTGGTTTGCTGAGTTTTCGCTGGCGCAGAATATTGATGGGGAGTTTTCCCGCGCTGAAACGGAGTTGTTATCGTGTCGCACTTGGCTGCGTGATGGTGAAGTGTTCGCCCGCTATTACATGGGCCAACATCCACAACTGGATTATCCTGGCGAAACCCCGTTTGGTGTTCAGCCATTTGAGCCAGACTGGGTACCGCATGAGAACGATTTAGAGCATCGCTTTTATGAAGGCATTCAGCGCAACGCTCTGGGGCAGATGCAAGCAATTTTGCTGCGCAAAGCACCGGGCAGTATTGACACGATTCAAGTGGCGGCGCGCTTTTGTGGGCATCTTAAATTTGTGCGGCGCATTCATCAGAACCGTGGTGTGTCGCTGCTGCATGGGGTGTTAGACCTGATTGCCGATTTGGAAGATTACGACCAAAGCGAGCGCATCAGTGCGCAGATCGCCAGCCGATTCGCCTATTACATCAAGCGCGATAAAAGCATCAGTGAAAACGAGATTGAACGTGGCGGGGATATGTTCCTTGGCATGGGCAATAGTTTTGAACTGGCACCGGGTGAAGATGCGGGGATTGTCGAAAGCAACCGCTCAGAGGCGATGAGTAATCCATTTCGAACGGCGCAATTAAAAGCCACGGCCAGTGGGGCAATGGTGAATTACTCCAGCATGACGCGTAACTACGATGGCAGTTATTCATCGCAGCGCCAAGAACTGGTTGATAGTTTTTCGCGCTATCGGGTATTACAGCGCCAATTTGTGACCCGCTGGACACGTCCGCAATATCGCATGGCGTTAGAGGTGGCACTGCTCAATGGCAATGTGAGACTGCCTAAAGATGTGGACCCGCGCACCGCGCTGGCCGCGATTTATCAAGCGCCAGTGATGCCGTGGATTGACCCATCCAAAGAGATGATTGGTATTGAAAAAGGCTCGCGGCTCGGGTTGCAAAGCCTGTCGAACTATCAGCGTGAGCGCAACATTGACCCGCTTGCCACGCGCCGTGAAATTGCGGCCGAGCGCGAAGCGATGGATGCTGCTGGCATTGTCAGTACCGCCGACCCTAAACATAACCTTCAATCTTCCCAATCGAAAGAGACTCCGAATGATTCAGATTAATCCAATGCTGTTGCGTCTTCGCAATGGCCCAAAACCCAGTGTGTCTGGTCAGCCTAAATCGTGGTTTACGTTGGAAAACGCCAACGATGACGATGAGCCGGTGAAAGTTTGGCTGCATGGTGACATCGGTGCCTATGACATCGAATCTATTGATTTAATTCAAGCCTTGCAATCGATTGGCGGGGATCAGGATGTGCAACTGCGGGTGCAAAGTTATGGCGGCAGCGTCTATGAAGGGTTGGCACTGTACAACGCGATTAAAGCACACAAAGGCAAAACCATCGGCATTGTGGATGGCGTGGCGGCATCGATTGCCAGTTATATTTTGATGGCCTGCGATGAAGTGCAGATGCCGGACAATGCCAAGCTGATGATCCATATGCCAACTATGGGCGCGTGGGGCGGGGAAGCGGAAATGACCAACGCGCTGACCCAATTGCAAAACGCGAAAACCACGATTGCCGAGGCCTATGTGGCCAAATCTGGGCAGTCGCTGGAGGATGTATTAAGTGCGATGCAATCTGAAACCTGGTTTACCGCCCAGCAGGCAAAAGATTGGGGCATGATTGATGCGGTTGTGGACCCGATTAACTTATCCAACTGCCTGAATAACCTCTCGCGGGAACCGCTGAATCACTTTAAACATCCGCCGCAAGATTGGCTGGCTTCGAACGTGACGCCTACGCCGTTGCCCAAGCGAACGGCACCGAATTCACCCATTGATCCAGAACCCGAACCGATACCGCTGGCCGCTCGTGCTCAGCCAACCCCGAATGAACCTGAACAGGATAATGAAATGACTCCAGAAGAACTTAAAGCGATGCGCCAAAATGAAGCGGACCGTCAAAAAGCCATTCGCGCTCTGTGCAACCAGCACCGAGTCGGCGATGAGCTGATGAACACGATGCTTGATGATGTGGATTGCACCCAAGAGCGCGCGGCGCAGCAGATCCTTGCCAATTTGGGCAATGGCAGTGCCACGGGGCAAGATCCCGCGCAGCCTGCACAACTGAACAACGCGGTGATCCATGCTGATAACGGCCATCTTTCCAAAGACATGTTGCAGAATGCGCTCAATGCTCGGTGTGGCATTGGCGATTTAGAAAAAGACAACCCATATGCCTATAACTCGCTGCTGGATATGGCCAAAGCCTCGGTGGGGAAATCAGCAGCGGGGTTGTCTAAATCAGAGCTGGTGAACCGGGCATTTAACACGCAAGATTTTCAGGAAATTATCACTGAAGGCGTGCGCACGGTGATGCGTGATGAAACCAAAATCAAAGCGCCATTGTGGCGCGGTATCGCCAATACGGAAAACCTGCCGGACTTTAAAGAAACCGATTTAGTGATGGTCAATGAAGCGCCAGATTTGATGAAAGTCTCTGAAGATGGCGAGTACAAAGAAGCGTTGATCAATGGCACGGGTGAAAAAATTCAGCTTGCCACCTACGGGCGTGAAATTCGTTTTACCCGCCAAGCCATCATCAACGATGACATCGCACTGATTAATAAAGTGCCGCGTAAGTTTACCCAAGCCGCGTATCGGCTCAGCGATAAACTGATGTTCAACGCCATTTTGGCGGGCCAGTTGGGCGATGGTAAAGATATTTTCTTAGCGCCAACCGATACCGTGTGGGGCAACTTGTATACGGGAATTACAGCCGGGGATTACTCGGCGTTGATTATGGCGCTGCATAAGTCCTTTGCCACTGCGATGACCAAAGATGGCCAAGATGCATTGGATTTACGCGGTGAAGTGCTGTTGGCAAGTCCCGACCATGCCTCGATGCTGGAAGCAGTGCTCAATACCGCGAGTAAACCCGATACCTTTAACCCGGCGTATAAGAAATTTGATCGGGTGGTTGAAACCGCTCGGGTGAAAACCATCAACGGGGCGATTGCGCTCACGGGCAAAGACTTCGATAGCGTGGTGATGGGCTTTTTAGATGGCCGCCAAGATCCTTGGCTTGAAACCGACGATGGTTGGAGCTCGGATGGTGCGCGTTTTCGTATCACCTACGACATCAGCTCTAAAGTGATTGACCGCCGCGGCTTAGCCAAAGCGACCTTCGCGGCTAAATAACCGATTCATTCTTTGATTGACCCCGCTCCGGCGGGTTTTTTTATGCCTGAACAAGAGAGACTTTTATGAAAATTGCACCTGGATTATCCATTGATTGCACGGCGCCGGCGGCAGGGTTTAAAAAAGACCAACCCACGTTGCATGGTTCAATGGTGATTGTGCCGAATATGAATGCCAGCGAAGGGGCGGTGGTGAGCTGTACCTGGTATGGCTTGTACGATGGCCCGATTAAAGCCGGCGATTCGCCAAGCTTTATGGGCGAACCGGCCTATTTTGATGGCACGAATTTTACCAAAACCCAACCGGATGCAGACACAGCGGGCAATATTACCACGGCGGTGGGCGCGTTTATTGATAACGGTGTGTTGTTGATGGGCGTGCCAGTGGTGCCCGTGGCAGATGCGGCCGAGTCGGGTAGCTAATGGGCAGCGCTTTTGAAGCGGCTCGTGATGAAATGCGCCAAGCGCTGCTGCGTATCTTTGCTATGCCGATGGCTGTTTTGTGGCCTGATGCGACCACCCATACGATTGACGGTTATCTTCGTACCAAAGAGATCAATGCCGTGAACGTACGGCGTTTGCTCACCGATGCGGTGGTGCCAGCCCAATCGGTGATGTTGGTTGATGGGGTGCGTTATGTGCTGAGCTACAACAGCCCGCAGCCGAGCAAAGGCGAGCGGGGCAGCCAGATTGTGCGTGAGTACATTCTGATGCCAGAAACCTCAGGAGGTGGCCATGGCTGGTCCGAGTTCGACAATGGCAATTGATACGGCATTTTTAAACGCGTTTGAGCATTTGCCGAATGAGCTAGCCAAAGCGGTACGCCGCAGTGCACAGCTGACCAATCGTTGGTTGCGGGCCATTACCATGGCGGAGCTGGGCGTTGAGTTGCAGATCAGTTCTAAAGCCATCAATACTCGGTTTCGCAGTTATGGGCGAGGTGGTCAATCCACGAAATTATGGATTGGTATTCGCGATGTGGGCGTCCATCGTCTAGGTCGCCCCGTTCAAACGGCTCATGGTGTGGAAGTGGGGAACCATTTCTTCCCCGGGGCATTTATCAACCCCATGCAAAGCAGCGATCTGTTGGTGTGGCGGCGGCGTTCCAAGGTGCGCACCGATATTGAAATGGTGCGCCTAGATATTTCGGACGAAGCGCAAGCCATCGTTGCGGCATATCTGCCTCAAGTCAATCGTAAATTCCGGGAGTTATTTCATCGTGAGTTCCGACACGTTCTTTCGCTCACCCAGTGAGTTTGTGCAAGTGGTCCTTGATACGCTGAACACGCAACTCGGCCTGACCATTCATAGCACTTATCGGCGCGAAGCCACTCAGTTGGATGCACCATTAGTGAGTTACCTGATTGGGGAGATTGAAACCCTCAATGAGATGAGCAATGACGGGCGCAAGCAACATCATTTGGAGCTGCGTTTTTTAGTGGAAGTGCCCACGTCACTGCCCACCTTCGACCTAGAAGCCCTCGACCTGTCCAGCCGTTTGCAGCGGGAGTTACTTTTGCAGCGCTTTGGTTGTTCTGAAGATGTGAAAGATTCGCGCCTGGTGTCGAACCTTCCCAGTCAGTTTGACCCGCATCATGGGGTGCTGGCACGCACGGTCACCATGCGGCAAACCGTATTGATTGGGCCAATTGAAGAGGATTGGTTGTTACTTGAAGAGGTGGATGGCTATGTGGGCAACGCTAGTGAACCGTCTATTGTCATTAGAGCAGACAGTGCTCCGCCTGCAGCAGGAGATTGAAGAAAATCGCCGTGCAGCCAGCAATATTATTCGGCTCGGGGTGATCGAAACCGCCAGCGCTACGACAGTGGATGTGCAAACCGGAGCGAACCACGCCAAACGCATCCCCTTTTTTGTGTATTACGCCGGTGGCGTGAGCCGTTATCGCCGCCCCAGTGTGGGTGAGCAATGTGTACTGCTTAATCTTGGCAGCGGTGACAACCTCAATAATGCGGTGGCCTTAACCGGGCTGCCATCAGATCAATTTCCATCGCCCACCACCGATGCCAATCAAGTGATGACCGATTACGGCAATGGCATGAGCGAAGTGTATGACCTTGCCAAAGGCCAGTTGAAAGCAGTCTATCCGGGCGGGTTGTTTGTCGATGGAGATATTGAGGCCTCTGGTGAGGTGAGCGACCACACGCGCTCGATGCAAGAAGATCGTGATATTTACAACAGCCATCACCACGGTGATAGCCCAACGCCGAATGAGAGCCAGTAATGAATCTGAATATTCCGGTGTACCAATCGATTTTAACCCAAGGTTTGAGCCTGACTAGCCCTGCTGTGGCGGTTGGGCAAACCACAATTAACGCCTTAACGACTGCCGATGCGGCGCTTGAGCCGTTAACCAGCCGCCTTGATCTCGATGTTTCGGTTATAGATGAGGCGCGTTCGGTGATTAATAGCGCCAACAGCACGGCGACAAGCTCTGTGAGTACGATTGCCAGCCGGGCCGAAGATTCATTGCGGTTGGGAAGCCTGACCCGGTATGTGAACCAGATTGATGCCTATGTGAATGATGTGCCGAGCAGTTGTTACAACACGCAAAGTGCCTTTTCGTCGGTGTTTGGCAGTTGTGATGACTATTTTGATTCGATGACCGGGTATGCCAATACGCTCACCGATAAAGTGGCGGATTTTTTGAGCGGTTCGTTGGGTTCCTCGGATTTTGAGAATTATCTGGCGAGCTTAGGCGATTTGTTCAGTCCCATGGTGGATGGTATCTCGAATCTTTTAAGCAAAGAGGCGAGCGTGATTAGTGAGATTGAGGCCAAAGTCAAAGCCTCGTCTTTGGCGCAAAGCATTGCTTCGCTCTGGAATGACTCGTGTACGCAAGAGCTGATGGCAACCACCTTACCGGATGACATTCAAGGACTTCTGACATGATCGGCATTGATCCCAAAACGGGCAAAATGGTCAGTGGCTATGACGCGTTGCAGTGTCGCTTTGCACGTATTCTGACCACGCAAGTGACCAGCCGCGTGAAACGCCGGGAGGTGGGTAATCCTGCCGTTGAACGGCTCGGAAAAAACCAATCGCCAGCCGAGGCGATGGTGGTGCAAAACTTAACGCTCGCTGCGTTGGCGAACGAAGCCAATGGCTTGAGCGAATTTCAGGCAACCAGTTGTACCGCTACCAATGGTAGCAAAGGCTTTTTAGTGACAGTTGAGGGCACCTGGCAAGGGGATGCACTGACATTATCGGGGGTTTTATGAGTGATACATTACCCGAGGCATTTGCGGTGCCTGATTTTGATGCGCTGCTGGAAGATTACAAAGCTGCTGCGGTGGATTACGTGGCTGAGCAAGACGAAGACACCGCCAGCGAACTGTCTGAAGCTCTGGATAATGATTCGGAACTGTTGGCGCAAATCACCCAAGCGTTTGTGCTGAAACGTCAGAGTGAAATTCGTGAGCAAAATTACTGGGCCCGGCAGATGTTTCGTAAATATGTGACCGAGTCTGACATGATTGATTTGCTGGCGCTGCAATACAATCTGCAACGCCAGACTATTACCGCCGCTGATACCTCGGTGTTTCCACCAACGGAAGCAGTGATGGAGTCTGATGAATCGCTACTCAAACGATTTGATTTAGCGCCGTATCAGTTCCATACCACCGGCACCCGCAAAGGCTATAAGTTCCATGCGCTGACATTGGGGGAGCGGCCTGTCACCACCATCGAAACCGAAGACAGTGGCGATGTGGTGATGCGCTTTAGCTTCCCTGATGTCACCGAAACCTTAGTGAAAGATGCCGAAGTGCGCATGTTGACCCCTAATAGTGGGGATGTGGAAGTGGCGATTTTAAGCCGAGAGAGTGACGATGGCCAAGCCAGCGATGCGTTATTACAAAGTGTTTCTGACTATCTTAATCGCGATGATATCGCGCAAGAAAGTGACACCATCACCACTAAGTCGGCCACCATTACGACCTATGCCATTGAAGCCACGCTGTACACCGGGGGCGACCCGGCGCACGCCGTCACCGAAGCCGATGCCATTGCGGCGGTGCAAGAATTTGCCGACCAGCATCACCGGTTGAATCAACGGGTGGATCGCTTGGAGTTGGGCAATGTTTTGTATGGCCTCAACCCGTTGCGTGTGGAATTAAACGCCCCAGCAGCCGATGTGATCTGCGATTGGGATGCGGCGCCGTATTGCACGGGGGTGACCATCCATGTCAGCGCAGAGCAGTGATGATTTTATCTCCGTTCAACCTGAAAACCGCACGGTGGTGGAAGAGGCGCTGGAATATGCCTGGAACCAATTGATTGCGGCGCTCCCTGATCCATATCCCAATTTAAAACAGCCGTTGGAAACTGCCGCTGAGTTTGTCGATTTAATCGCGCAGGAACGCGGTGTGCTGGATTATCAGCCCGGCGATACGTTGGCCCAAAAACGCAACACCACTGACCAAGCCTTTCAAATTCACTCCAAAGCGGGGACGCGCAGCGGGTTAAAAGATGCGCTCGATGCGCTGGGCTTTAACTCATCCGTTGAAAAAGCCGATGAGCCGTATGCCATTACCGTGATAGCCGATATTGAAGCGGATTCACTCACTGAAGCTTTGCAACAGCGCCTTGAAGCGCGAGTGACGGCCTATAAATCAGAGCGCGATAGTGTGGGTGTGGATGTGGTGCGGGGCAGTCAGGTACCTATTTACACTGGAATTTTAACGGAAACGGGGGTGGTGAATGACTGTGTGCCTTATACCAATACTGAAACCACCAGTGATGTGGCAACGCCGATGGGCTTGCTGAACGAAACCTATATTTTACTTGATTCGGAGCCTGGTTCATGACCGATGACGAACTACAATCGTTGGATTTTCGCTGCTATGTGACTGCCGCGGGGTTCAACTATGAAGCCACTGCCAAAGCACTGAGTAAAACTGTCAATATTCAATACATTCAGTTGGACCGTGGCATGCTAAGCGCGGATGAATCGCCGGTGAATGTCACCGAGATGGTAGACAGCTACGGCGAACAGGGGCGCTTTAATGCCTCGGTCACTGAAGACCCGGATAATCCGGGCGGCTTTATTGTGAGCTGTAATATTCCAGCCGATCACAGCATTGATGACCAAGGCTATGTGATTAACGGCGCGGCGGCCGTGCTGGATAATGGGATTATTTACGCCTATCGCCGGGTGGAGTCTGACTACAAAGTGGTTGGGCAGGGCAGTGCTAAAAGCTACATCATTCGTCTGCGATTTTTACCGTCTAATGCAGATGTGATTAGCTTTACCATCGACCCGTCGGTGGTTTTGGTGACGCAAGAAGATTTGGCGGACCAGAAAAAAATATTAATCGCGGCTGATGCTAATGTGCTTCAACAGGCAAAAGATTACGCGGATGCGCAAGATAGCGATTTAAAAGCCTATGTTGATAGCCAAGACACTGACCTCAAAGCCTATGTCGATGCCCAGGATAAAAGCTATCAAACCGCCGCAAAATCGGACGCCACCAAAAAGGCCAACCAGGCACAGGCGGATGCTAAAACCTACGCCGACACCCAAGACGCCAGCACCCTTGAAACCGCCAAGAATTATGCTGATACCCAAGATGCTGCAACCTTAGCTGCCGCCCAATCCGATGCAACCAGCAAAGCCAACAGCGCCTTGAGCAGTGCCAAAAGCTATGCGGATACACAGGATGCAACGGTGTTGGCCAGTGCCAAGTCGGATGCAACCAGCAAAGCCAACAACGTCCTGAATAGTGCTAAGAGCTATGCGGATACGCAGGATGCAACGACCTTGGCCAGTGCCAAGTCGGATGCAACCACCAAAGCGAACAGTGCCCTGAGCAGTGCGAAAAGTTACGCGGATACACAGGATGCAACGACCTTGGCCAGCGCAAAGTCGGATGCAACCAGCAAGGTGAACAGTGCCCTGAGTAGTGCCAAAAGCTATGCAGATACGCAGGACGCAAAAATATTATCTAACGCTAAAAGCTACGCAGATACACAAGATGCAGCTATTTTAGCGGCCGCTAAAAGCTATGCGGATAGTCAGGCATCGAATCGTTCTCGTGTTGCTAGCGGTCGTGCACTGAGTACAACCTATACCAATAGCACATCCAATGTTTTATTTGTTTCTGTTGCGGTGAGCTTTAGCGCTACGATGTATGGTCAGCTGATGACAGGGGTCATTGATGGCACTGTCGTTGCTGAAGTTAAGCTGAGTGGAGGACTGACCGGTGAAACGTTTTATCAAAGTGTCTTTCTTGTGGTTCTTCCCGGTGAGAGTTATAGCGTGTCAGCATCCGGATGTACCCTTCGAGCTTGGAGTGAATGTTAATGCAATATTTTAAAGATGAAGCGGGTGCATTGTATGCCTTTGAGGATGATGTGAGCCAGGAATTGATTGATACCAAGGCTACTCAGTTTGGGGTGTCATTCACCGCATTAGATGAAGATGCTTATCAAAGTGCACTGGAGCCAACCGCAGCGGAACAGGAACAAATTCAAGCCGATGAAGTTCGCGCTACGCGTGACGAATTAGCCGACCGCACGAGCCGCGAGATTAACCGTTTAGAAGATGCGGGCACTGATGCCAGCGACTGGCGACAATACCGCATTGCGCTGCGCAATGTGCCAGAGCAAGACGGTTTTCCGTTTGATGTGCAATGGCCCGAAACACCGGGCGAATTTACGGGGAAATAATGAGGGAGCAAGATAACCCGGTACCACATGTTTGAGATTAGAAGTGCGGACA
Organism: Celerinatantimonas sediminis; assembly: GCF_046054195.1. Lineage (NCBI taxonomy): Bacteria > Pseudomonadati > Pseudomonadota > Gammaproteobacteria > Celerinatantimonadaceae > Celerinatantimonas > Celerinatantimonas sediminis. The sequence continues at coordinate 61,139 of NZ_JBEQCS010000006.1, read as the reverse complement.
TGTAGTGACTTGTAGCAGCACTCAGACTTACGTCATCAGTTTATCTCACTCCCTTGAATGTTTAATTTACGCCGTTCTCTAATTACACCCTAACCTTATCTTTTTTATAAATTTTATAAACCTACAGGACATGCGTATGGCCAGTAAACAGCCACTCACGCAGGATTATCTGATCCTGCAATCCTTTCGCCTCGGTGGCCGATGGCACCATCCAGAAAGCACTATTGCGCTGACGCCGTCACAGGCATCAATGCTGCTGCTCAATGGCAAAGTCAGCCAACCCAACACCACTCAACCAGCGGAGAGCGATGAATGAGCGTCACGTTAACCCCCATTGAAGATTTTGATTTAAACGGTGTCACCGTCAATGCCACTGAACCCTTGCCAGCGATGGGGCCGCTGGCACAAACCGTGATTCATTTGGTGGGCACAGCGCCCAATAAAACTGGCGTGGAATACAATGAGCCCATCCGCTTGTATAACTACTCCGATGCGATGGTAACTCTCGATAGTGTTGGCACCCGCGAAGGCACCTTACCGTATGTGGTGCGCTACCTGTTGCAGTATGTGAAATGCGTGTTGTATGTGACCATTGTCGAGCAGGGCGAAGACAACGCCGCGACCGAAAGCAATGTGATTGGTGGTGTGGATTCAACCACTGGCGCTTATACCGGGCTGCAAACCATCAAACAGTGCCCCGAAACGCCCACTGTGATTGGCGCACCGGGCTTTAGTTCTACCGCGTTAGGCCAAGAATTAGCGCTAATGGGGCGCGATGTGCGGGCAGTGCCGGTGATTGATGGCCCGAATACCACCAATCAAGCGGCCGCTGAGTTTGCCGCTGAGTTTGGGAGTGAAGGCACTGGCGAAGATAAACTGTGCATTATCGACCCATGGTTTTTGAAAACCTACGACGATGCGCAGCAACTGATGCCCGCATCCATCGCTTTGATTGCGGCTATGGCTAATATCGAAGGGTATGAATCCCCGCAAAACCAAACCGTGGTATGTGATGACACCAGTCGGCCCATCAGTTACAAAATTAACGATGACACCACCGAAGCCAACTTTTTAAACAAGTATGGGGTGGTGACCATTGCCCACACGCGCATGGGCGGGTATTCCATCATTGGCAACCGTGCCAACACTGGGCGTTTTATTGCGCACGTTGGATTGGAAGATCTCTTGGCGCGTAAGCTTGAAGAAACCAGCCAACCATTGATGGGCAAACTCATCACGCAGCAGTTCGTCACCAATGTGGTCGATCGCCTCAATAACTGGGGGCAAGACTTGGTGGCCAATGGCGTGATCCCCTTGTTTAAAGTCTTTCTGCATCCGAGCAAAAACACCGTGGATGCCTACACCTCCGGCAAATGGTATCTGTGTTTTAACTACGGCCGCTATAGCCCGAACGAACACATGATCTACGAAATGAGTGCCGACAACGGTCTGGTTGAAACCTGGTGGGAGAATATTGTCGATGAGTAATCGAATTCGCTTGCGGTTATCCGCAAATCTAGACGGGGTGCCTTTGGTGAATGAAATTGACGAATTCACCCCGCCGAAAATCAAACCGAAAATGGCCGACAATGCCGGGGCGTTTGTGGCCTCGGAGGTCACCGTTGGGCTGGAAAAAATGGACTGGCAGCTCAAAGTGAAAGGGGAGCTGGATAAGATCAGTAATTCCCTGGGCCAGTACATTTTAAGCAATGCCCAGGTGAACGTCACCGAACAGGGTAAAACCACCGATGATGGCCAGTATAAGCTGGAATACTCTCTGTATGGCCCGATCACCGGCATTGAACAAGAGGCAGTGAAGATGGGCGAACAACCCACCTGTACCATCAGTGGCACCTGCCAGTCGTTTAAACAAACCGACACGGGAACGGTGGTCCATGAGATTAATGTCAGCACCGGCAAATTGGTGGTGGGTGGCAAAGATCTAATGAGCGCCAGTGGCGTTGAGCTGTAACGACATCGCGTGAGATGAACCGCCTTCGGGCGGTTTTTTTATGCCCAAAATTTGAGGATATTCCATGAAACTCGTTTCAACCTTGCCATTTTTTACTCGCGATGGCAGCCATGAGGTGGCTTATCATCCGCTGAGTCGCGGTGCGTATGAACAACTGCCGCATATTAAAGTCACGGATAACCTAACCCCTGCGCAGGAGTTCGCCCAGTATAAAACGCTGATTTTTGCGATGACTGATTTCACCCCTGAGCAGTTTGAAGCCCTTACCGCACCGGACTTTTTACAGCTGTGCCGCGATTTACAAACATTCACACTCACCCCTGCCGATGAACTGCGAGAGCAACCCATCGACGGCCATACTTTTGCGTTTGATTTGCTGTTCCCTTTCACCAATGAGCTGGGGCAGACCATCGAGCACATCGAGTTTAAGGTGCCTAAAGTCAAACACTCTGAAGCACTGGCCAACATCGACAATAACGATGAACGAGAAGATTTTATGTTTCAGGTGGTCACGGGCCTGAGCAAAGCCGATGTTGCTCGCATGGCGGTCAATGATTACCTGACTATCAAAGGGCAGGTCGGCGCTTTTTTCACTCTGGCGGGGGATTACTTTCACCCCGCGATGTCGAATGCCTTATCGATTTGATCCCCATGCACCGCAACACCAGCGAAAGTGAGCTGCGCGAATGGCCGCAAGATATCGCCGTTCGACGTTATACGATGATTTTAAATCAACTGGGAATTGACCATGGCTGATGAAAAAATCAAGGTGGTGATTGATACCGTGGTGCAGGGCGCCAAACAGATCACGGCCACAACCACCGCGACCGAACGGCTCACTCAAGCCATTGCCCAGCAGCGCGATGAAGTCAAAGGCTACAACAGCCAACTGAAATCCGTGCAGGGATTTGCCGATGCGCAAACCCGCGTTAAAAAATTAGCGCAGCAATTGGATGATGCGAAAGCCGCTGTGACGCGCTTTGATGGTGAAATCACTCAAAGCAAACAAACTACACAAACGCTCAGAGCCGCGTATTACGAGGCTAAATCAGAACTCAGCCAGCTCAATCGGCAGATGAAACATGCCTCGGGTGATGGCCTGCAAGCATTGCAAGCAAAAGCCCGACTGACCCAACAGCGCATGGCTTCGCTTAATACGCAAGTGAGCGAAAGCAAAGCGAAAACCGATTCACTCACCACCAGTTATCGCAAAGCACAGAGCCGTGTCACATCGTTGAATGGCAAGTACCAAAGCCAGCGGGAGAGCGTTGGCGCGCTCAATAGCAAACTGCGAGAAGCAGGGCTCAATACTGACCGACTCAGTGACGAGCAAAAACGTTTAGAACGTGCCAGTGAAAAGGCCACCGCTGCCTTGGCTCGCCAAGGGGAACAGCTGCGCAAACGCAATGCCATTCAGTCGCGCATTCAAAGTCGCAATGCCAAATTGGGTGATCTCCGCAGTCAGGCTGTTGGTTTAGGTGTGGCCGCCGCCAGTATGGGCGCACCAATGTGGATGGCGATGAAAAATGAATCGTCCTTTGCTGATGTCACCAAAGTGGTGAATATGTCGCCCGAACAGGCGGCACAACTGCGCAGTTGGTCACTGAAAACGTCCACAACCACACCGATGAGCGCCAATGACATCAATGCGATGTTAGCCGCCGGAGGACAAAGTGGCTTGTCTGATATTGCTCAGCTCAAACAGTTTGAGCTCGATAGCGCCAAAATGGGCGTGGCCTTTGATATGGACGCCGGGCAAGCGGGTAAAACTCTGGCGGTGTTTAAAGCCTCGTTAGGGCTCGACCAAAGCGGCGCACTGAATTTAGCCGGCTTAGCCAACTTGCTCTCGAATAACCAGAACTCGCGCGCCAGTGATATTGCCGATGTGCTAGCACGTCAAGGGGCAACCGCCAAAACGGCTGGGTTTCATTCCAACGAAACGGCGGCATTAGCCAGCGCATTGTTAGCGACGGGGATGGAAAGCGAACGGGCCTCCACGGCTGTTAAAAATATTTCCAGTCGATTAACGCTGGGGAACGCCGCAGCATCCAGTGAAAAATCAGCACTGGCTCAAATGGGTTTTAGCGCGCCAGAGCTGGCAGGCCAGATGCAAACGGATGCCTCTGGCACCTTGCTCAAAGTGCTGGGGGCCATCAATAAAGCGCCGAAAAATCAGCGCAGCGCCCTGATTAGCCAAATCTTTGGCCAAGAGGTCACCGGTGCGGTGGCCGCATTAGCAGGCAATACTCAAAACCTCACCCAAGCATTGGCGCTGGCCAATCGCGGTGAAAAAGCCAATATCCAATCGCTCAATCAGGAATATCAGACCCGCCTCAATACCAGTGAAAATGGCGTGGAGCTGTTTACCAACAAACTCAGCCGCTTGGCAGTTGTGGTGGGCGAGGCATTATTACCGGCGCTCAATACCGTGCTCATTCCACTGGGTAATGGCATTAACATGTTGGCCGATTTAGCCGAGAAGCACCAAACACTCACGGCAACGTTAGGGATTGCCGCCGGTGGTGTGATTGCGCTCAAAGGGGCGTTATTGGCGGGCAAGGCCATCTCATTATTGTTTGGTAATGCCCTGGATAAATCCCGTTTAGCGCGCTTAAGCCTGAATCGTGAAACTCGCCAAGGTGGGCGAACGGCGGCATGGGCGGCTAAACAGTGGGACCGTTTGAGCGGTGCAGTGGCCAATAGTGCTCCCAATGACCGTGGTGGTTCAGGGGGTGGGCTCGGTGGTGAATCGCGCAGGCGTTCTCGCCGAGATGTTCGTGCTCGAGCGCGGCGCATGCGCTTTGGCCGTCGGCGGCGTGGATTAGGTGGTCTGGTGGCGAGGGTGTTGCAAAGTGGCCTGAGTCAGCGGGCGGGAAATTACTGGCACAATGGGGTTCGTGGTCATTTTCCCGGTAAAGGATTAGCGCTGGCTGGCATTGGTGGAACGATTGCCTCGATGCCGCTTAATGGCTGGGCGCGTGATTTAGTCGATATCGGCGGCGATGTGGCCGAAGGCGCGGGCAAACATGGCCTCGCACGGGTGTTTAAACCGTTAGGCATTGCTATGGATGCGGGGCAAATTGCCGAAGGCATTCAAAACGGCAGTGGGTCTCAAACGGGGAGCGCGCTGGGTGATATGGCGGGCGGTATGGGCGGCGGCGCATTAGGCGCGGCTATCGGCACCATGATTTTGCCCGGTATTGGCACGGCTGTCGGCGGCTTGCTTGGCTCCATCGCTGGCGGCATGGGCGGAAGTGCCATTGGCCAATGGTTTGGCTCGCTCTTTGATTCACCGGATAAAACAGCGGCGAAAGTGGCTGAAGTTCAGCACAAAGAGGCAACTGTTCGACAACAACCGCCTGTGACGTTTGCGCCGGTAATTACCGTGAACCCTGAAAAAGGCCAAAAACCACAGGACATTGCCAAGCAGGTGATCCAACAGATGAATGACCACTATGCGACCCTGATGGGCGGGAACACCATTGCGACGCAGATGAGCCATAGTGCCATTGATTACGACAGTTAGAGGATACGATGCATCATTTAGTGATTGGTGCGTTCGTTTTTGCGGTGGGGGAGAACACCCCCATTGCGAAATTCGACCGCACGACTCAAGGCGCTTATTCGCAAGTGGCGCTGGTGAACAATGCCCGCTCTGAATTTGTGGGCCGACCGTTAGAAACTATCCACATCACCGCTAAGTGGTTACAGTTCGGTGCCGATGACAACGTGCAAACCTTGCGCTCAATGATTGACTCCCCGCAACAGGTGAGCACCGGCACCGGGCAAAACCTAGGGCGGTGGACGATTAAACAACTGCGCGAAGGCCGCTCTCAGCTGATCCATAACGGTCAGGCGATGGTCACCGATGTGCAATTGGAACTGGAGGAATATCGCCAATGAAGGTGCAAGCCAAACAGGGCCAACTGGTTACCGATTTGCTCTATCAGAATCTGGGTGATGATAACGACCAGTTAGAGGCCGCGTTCTATGAACTAAATTCCCAAATCCGCGTGGCCATCTTTCCCGAAGCAATGACCGTCACTTTACCGGATGTGGCAAGTGTGCAGAAACAAACGACGGTGATTAGGAGTTGGGATTAGATGAAGTTAAAGTATCAAGGGCATTATACTGCCCTTGATGGTAGACACTTTCTTTTAGAAGAAATACCGCATATCTAACATGATTTGTTGGGTGTGATAATCCATTTCAGTTGCGTATATTGTTTCAGAAGAGCTGTAATCCGTAGTTTTAGATTTTACTTTGCCATAGTCGTTATAGGCATAGGATAAATCAAGAACGATATGATCTGTGGCTGCATAGGTAACACCTAATTTAGTTTGCCAAGCAAAATCTGTTCGAGTATCACCATTATTTAGTGTTACGCTACTGCTACCATCAGAACTATATAGTTTAAAATTATTTAATTTATTGCGGCTCACACCGATACCAAGCCCTACATATGGATGGAACATCCAATCATCTTGGCCAAATAAACTGGCCATATCAATTTGCCCTGATAGCATCAGAGTTGTGCTCTTGATATTTAATTTAGATGCCTCATCGTAAGTTACGGTACCACTTGTAATCGAACTACCGGTCAATTTCAGCTTAGAGTTATAATTTAACGCTAGTTCAGTTGTTAACCATGAGAGCTGTGGGTAACGATACCCAACCGCTAATTCATAACTATCAGAGTGTTTAAAATCCAAACCATCATGCACAGTTACTGAAGTATCATATGAGTCTTTAAGATTGTAGTCTTGGTCTGCACCATAACTCTGACCGAACCCTAGTTTTGCATAAAATCCAGTTGGCATTGTTGCTGCAGAAGCACTGGCAGAAAGAAGCAGCATGCTACTGAGAATTAGTTTTTTCATGATAATTCCTTTTAATTAAAATAATTAAAATAATAGAAATAAGGTGAATAATTTCAGGGCGAGTTTAGAACTGAATATGCAGATAATCAATATAACTATTTGATTTAAAAATAATTAATAAAATAGGATTAATTCTTTTTTGTTGTTTATATTCCCCCAAGGCCACTACTCAGTGGCCTTTTTTATGTGTGAGATCCCTATGTTTAAACTAACCGGCAAGAACGCCGAGCTGATGCTTGCGCGTTTAAAATCGTGGCACCTGAAAGATGGTAATGGCATTGAGGGCGATTCGCTCACCCTTGATATTAACTCATCGGATATTGACGGCATTCCACCCAAAGGCGAGCAGTACACCGTGTATCTCGATGATATCAAGCGCGATGTCTTTCAAATCACCCAACGTACGGCCACCATGCAGCCACGAACCGTGCAAATCGTGCTGACTGTTGCGCCTTTTATGGCTGATTCCACAGAGTTCTTAAAACGTCAATCGGCCAGCTGGGACAACACCACACTGGCGCAAATCGTCTCGGATGTAGTCACCCCATTTGGCTACGATATTTTTGTACATCCTCGATTCCAAAAAATTCAAATCGAGCACAGCGATCGCACCGATGAAAGCGCGCCGGCATTTCTGAATCGCCTAGCGAAACAGTTTGATGCGCTGGCTAAACCTGTCGAACGGCTCTATTTATTCGTACCCATTGGCGAGTCCCAAAGTGCCAGCGGCAAACAGATAGAAACCATCACGCTGACCAAACCTGCTGTCAATCGCCCCGATTTAGCCAACTTTATTAATGTTTCGACCGACCTTGATAGCCGCAGCGGCTTTAGCGGCGTCAAAGCCTTTTATGTCACCACCAACGATGGCCAACGCCATGAGGTAAGTGTGGGGGAATCGCCCTTTAAACAGCTGGGCAAAGATAAAAATAGCGAAAGCGAAGCCACGCAAGCCGCAGGGGCAGAGCTTCGAAAACTACAGAGGCAAGGGCGCAAAGTCACCATTGAAGCACCGCCCAATCCCAAAGCGTTTGCCGAAGGGCTGATTGTACTGGACGCCTCATTTCCGCAAGCCTTTCAGGGCCAATGCTCCATTGACTCAGTCGAGTTCTCAGGCCAAGGCCTGCAACCTACCCACATGACCATTCACGCCACCTTAACCGGAGAGTAACCATGCTCAGCAATCAACGTGCCTTTTTTGCCTCGACCGTGCGCACCAAAATTAGCGAAGCGCAAATCCGCAAATACTTAAGCGATGAATCCGTTCGCCAGCTCAAAGACACCCGCACGTCGCTTTATCTTCGATATCACAAAGACCGCCAACGGGCGTCATGGTGGCTGATGCGCTATGAAGACCGCCAACAATATCGGCATCGTATTGGAGCATGGCCCGCATTATCAGCCAAACATATTATGGAAGTGGTCGATGCGAATTTAGCGAGCCTTGCCAAAGGCGGCTCATCAGAATGTAACCCCTATCTCACGGTGAATGAACTGGTGAAATGGCACATTCAACGGCAGGTCAATCTGCATCAACTCTCTCAAACTCGCCTCACTAATCTGCGAAGCTTGGCAAAAAAACAGATTTACCCAAATTTTAAAGATATCCAGGTGCGCGAACTCACGCGAACCATCATTGACCAGCAACTCATCCAACCCATGCGCGCCAACAATTACACCGTCAGTTACATCAATGCCAGCTTTAGCCTGCTCAAAACAGCCTGCGCGATCGCCAAAGGGGTTCACTTCATGACCACCAATCCAATGGCCGATATCTTTTACAAAGACTTTTTTAGCCAATCCTTTTCAATTCGTAAGAGTCAGGTCAAAGGTTGCCAGCTCAATACCCATCAAATCCCCGATGTGTTAGCCCAATTAGACAATCAACAGCCGCCACAACGCCTGCTTATTCTGATGCTTCTTGCCCATGGCTCGCGTATTGGTGAAACCCGCAATGCTCGTTGGCAGCAAATCGACTTTACTCGGCATCAATGGACCATTCCTGCTAAAAACACCAAGAACCGTCGCGAGATGATCTATCCACTCACGCCCTATATGTTGGATGCGCTGCAATCGTATCGACAATGGCAATACAGCAATGGCTACCAAGCAGACGCTTTATTTCCAACCTCACGGTGGAACCCAAAGCCCATTTATTCCAGCAAGGCGAGCGAGTGGGTGCGAACGTTCTCTGAACAGCGTTGGTCAGCGCATGATCTTCGTAAACGTGCGCGCTCTATTTGGGCTGAACTCGGCGTGGATTACATCGTGGCCGAAGCACTCTTAAACCACAGTGGCAGCGCCTTAGATGAAGCCTATATCTACTCACATATGGCCGATAAGAAGCGTGAAGCCCTGCAGACCTATCACGAATGGCTAAATTCCTGCTGGTTAAACACATTTACACCTGTTTTTTCTCCAAACAAGATCGCCGCTTGATCCTGATAGCTCCTCGATTCAACGCTCCTGCAACTTCCCAGCACACGAAATGATACAAATGAGTGGAAAAATAAAAAATGAACAAAAAACAAACAGTGGATTTAAAGCTCGCTGAAGCGGCTCGTCGCGTTCCTGAACAACTCCATTTAGTACGCTTATCCAAGACGCAACTCAAAGTGCTCAAAACGATTGTGCCAGGCGAAAAAGTCACAGCTGATCAAATTGCCAGTCGATGTGATCTTTCCAAAAGTTGGGCAAGCAATTTAATGAAACAATTGAACATTAAATTTTATCTAGAACGAATACCACAAAATAGGAGAGTAGGTGGGGTGGAATATGTATATATGGTGAAGCAGGGGAAACATTCTTATGTCGCAAGCACGTGTTCCAACTAAAATCTAATGGTCTTAGATAGCTTGTGTCGTTCTCTAAGAAATAGGTTGTATATGTAGGAGTATAAGCAAACAAGGATATCATTATGAAAATGTATACTAAATATTTAGTTGGTATGTTTAGTCTGATTACAGCAATGTCAGCTACTGCCTCAATTTATTGCCCTAGTCTACCGCAGTGGAGTCAACCGATTAATGCAATGAAGGTAAACCAACATCATATTTTTTGTGGCGAAATTAATAAGAAAGGAAATGCAGTAGGTTTTCACTCTATGCCTGGTGGCGATTCCCCTTCTACATTTATTATGGCTGAACAAGCATCTGCACCAGCTGCTTCAGGGGTCTATGTTTTAAAAAAAATACTGTTAAAGATTAATGGCAAACAGGTAACGAAAAGCTATAGTTCAATGTATCCAAATAGTTGTACTGTAGCTCAGATTGAAAAATCTATTGTATATGCGTATCAACATAATAACGGTCATTGTACATCGGGCGTTACGTGGGCATTTTGTGGGCCTAGCGCTCCTTTAGGCGATAATTCAAATAGCTATTGTATTGGTGATAATGGAAAGCCTTTAACTCTAGCTACTGCTGTGGATAATGCTGATAAAAGCAAAATTAATACAGGGTTCCCTGTTGATGAATGATATTGATAATTTTACATGGGCTGGCTGCAATGCCAGCCTTACTGAGCACCAAATCATAAAAAGTTTTATTGCAACTGAAATTCAGCGTTCAGTAAGCATGGCTGACTACTTTATCGATGGCTTAAATGCGGCAAAGCAGGGGACTGATTATTCGCTGTCCGGTGCAGGAAATGGTTACGAATTTGAAGCAAAAAAAGATGGATTCGAGCTTGAGACTCTTTTCCCTACAGATGCGGACAAACCTATTCTTGTTAGCTATCAAGAGATCTTAGAAGCTCTTAATGAATGGAAAAAGCAATTGATTTAAAAAGAAAAAATATTAATATCTACGGGTCCTTCTAAGCCCTAAAAACCTGCATACGCAGCCACATCGCGCGATAAAAAAATTTTTAGCCCCCTAAGTCACCACCAACAGCAGAGCCAAAATTGGGCAAATTGGTGGATGAGGTAGGGAGCGTGACGTGTCACAGAGTAAATACTGAACTCAAACAAGAACGAAACTACTCTGAATCAGAACTTAGGAAAAACAGTTCAGCCCCCTTTTTTATGGGAGCACTTAACAAAATGCCAATTTCACCAGATGACGCACTTTCAACTGATAGGTTATCTAATTTAATGGATTTAATAGAAACTTTTGATAATTCGTTATTTCTTTTTACTACAATAAACGAATCCTTATACAGTGTAATGTTATCCTCATTGTTTAATTTAATGATAGCTACTGTTCCACCTTTATATATCTCACTAGGAATTCCTAGAGAAAATAAATTATTAGGCTTTAAGTCTATTAGTCCATAGTTATATAGCATCTCTCTTACATATTTTTTAGTGATTATTCCTTCAGTAATCCAAAAGTAAGATTTATATAAATCGTAAGTTGTTAATAATCCTCTTTTCTCATTAATTGCATCTTTTATCTGATGTTCAGTAAATGGTGGGTTAACTCTTATTTTTGGCTCTATATATCTTTGGTGATTTACAATATATAATCCAAATACATCAAAGCTGTTTCTTTCTTCTGAACGACGATATTTTATTTTATTTATTTGAGAGCATTCTTTATCTTTAGATGTTCCCCCAATTCCTTTTATTTCAATTACTAAAAGTCCTTTTTCTGTATCAATTTGTAAGTCTTCTTCAAAGATATCCTTTGCTTTTTCATCCATGTCTACGACATTATCAAAACCTAGCCATGTTAAAAATGTGCTAATAGCAGTTACTAGTTTACTTCCAGATTCTGAGATCATTTCATGAAGAAATTTATAATTTTCTCTTTGAGTAATTAACTCCGTATCTAAAGCTTTAATATCATCTTGATATTTACGTTCTATATCTTTCTTTTTGTGAAAAATTTCTTTTTCTCCGGGTAAAAGATAATCGCTATTGGATAACCATTTAAATTGTCCATGCTGAGGGAAAAGTCTTGGTAGAATGTCTGGTAGGTAGTTGTTCATTAACTCTAATATGAAACTATCTTTATCTTTAAAATCGGGGAAAAAGAACACCACCGTTTTGTTTATGCAATGTATAAAGCTAATTATCTGGTTTTGTTCGTTAACCAATAGAGGAACGAAATTTTCCGATGGTTTACCATTTGATTGACTACTCCAATCTACAGGGTGTGAAAATACTGAATAATACTCTAGATTATCTATATAGCGGCTTAGGAGTTCAGAAAATTTAGTATCTTTATCGGGTAGCTTGGCTTTTTTACCATATTTATATTCTGATTGAGGAATGTCAGGATAAAAATTCTTACTATTTATTTGTAACGTTTCTGTTATACTGCTAGTGTGACTACTAACTTCAAATAGATTATATTCTATATCTATATTATTTGAATTAAAAAATATGAGTATAGAATCCTTACTATATAAATTCTTTAATTTATTTTGAATAGAATAATTAGATAGTGGACGTAAATCTAATTGATTTTGTGGGAATTCGCAATATATAAAAAAAAGTTTGTCTCTATTGATTACCCTTTCATTTTGCAAATTATGAAAATTTGTTTTAGTTCCATTGCTCTGATCAACTATTATGATATCATATTCGTAGATGTTATTAGGAATGTCTATATCTATGGGGATTAGATTGCTTTTTCCTGCCTGATCATTTGGAATGCCTGTTACTATTTTACCTAGAGTTCTTTGATCAATGTTAAATTTGCTTCTTTTTAGATCATCAATCGCTTCAGGTGAAACATCAAAGCAACATACCATAGGATAATCATAAAATTCATCATTTTCCATTATAGCCTGCCAAAAATTTTCATCTATTAAACTGATTAATATAACTCATGCGTTATTAACATTAAAGTGATTAGATTTTATTTAAAGAGATAATTATATAAAGTGGATTAGTACGGTTTTTATGCTTTGGACTATCCCAAGAGCCATTACATTGATGACTATACATTGATACGATAAAATCGTACATCTAGGAGATCTTAATCTGTCTGCTATTTTCTTAATAAATTTTCTTGATTCTTCTCATGAACTTTCATATGCTGAATATTCACTGGCAAAATCCAGTGTCGGGATTGGTCCCCCGTTTAATTTCCTTGGCATGCAATGCCAGCTTTTCGCTGGTTTTTTTATGCATATTCGGCTCGTCATTATGGTGGGCTGGATGAGGCAGCCTTCATTGGCTGGCCGTTCCCAAGGTAACGGTAGGACCAACCTCGTTCAGTTCACCACCCGTGATTGGTCCCATTGGTGGTGATTTAAGTCCGATACTACCTTGGGGGTTATCATGACTAATGAAATCAGTGCAGAAAACCTATCGATTATTTCTTATAAATCCACTCCTGTTTTAACTTCAGAACTGCTTGCCCAGCTGTATGCAACTAAATCGAAAAACATTTCAGATAATTATTTGAATAATCAGAATCGTTTTATTGTTGGTAAACATTACTTCAAGCTAACCCATTCTGAATTAAGAAATTTTAAGAACAGACCCGATTCTATCGGGTTAGTAAAAAAACATGCTCGTAGCGTGATCTTGTGGACAGAGCGTGGTGCTGCAAGACACGCCAAAATGCTAGAAACTGATCAGGCGTGGGATGTTTTTGAAAAGTTGGAAGACTATTATTTTAGTCGGCAAGCTAAATCAGATGTCAGTGTTCAAACTCGCCAATGTACTGCTACCGCCGAACAACTAACACCACTGCGCCAAACCACCGAACGACTCATTACCACGGGCGTGGCCAACATCTATCCCGATATCTGGAAACTCGTTCATCAACGCTTCGATGTTCAACACATCAATCAATTGTTGCCAGAGCAGGTGAGTGAAGCAATCGATTATCTCGATGCCATAGAAGGGGAGTTTATCGGCAAACAAGCCGCATTGGCCGCGCCAAAACTCAACCTGAATTACCCCATGAGTTGGTGGCAACAACACCAAAAAATATTTCAGGCGAGGGGACTCAAACAAATCAACATCGACAAACCGTGGAACTTCCCCGCAAAACTACTCTACGGCGACCCCATCGACTCCCCATCCGCGATTTATGAATTACTCTTTGTGCTCGAAAAAGCCGGTTTCAACGTCCAAGCTGCCCGCTTCGAAATCCAAGCGCACCGCCATCACCTAGAAATAACCGAGCAAAAGCTAGAGAATCTAGCCAAACTCACAAAAAACTACACCCGCGAAGCCCAGCACTACCTAGGCCACCACTAACCACTTCCGCTTTTCCCCTCCCAAAGGAGGGGAGAATCTTGAGTTATTGAGAGGATAGTGTTTAGATGGAAAGAGGGATCTTTAATAAGGATGCACACCGTGACAGTATGTCCTATTTGTTCAAAACCGATTGTTCAAGATAGTGAAGAGCACGTAATACCAAATGCTATTGGAGGTCGGAAAAAGGTTTCAGGTTTTATATGTGATCCATGCAACAATAAAACCGGAAAGACATGGGACGTCGCTCTATGTTCTCAATTTGCCGATCTCTGCTTATTTTTTGGCATAAAACGAGAACGAGGGAAAGTCCCTGCTCAAATTTTTGATACTGTTGACGGAAATAAGATAAGGGTATTACCTGATGGAGGTATGGAACATACAAGACCTGAAATAGAAATTATAGAATCGCCTGATAAAGCAGAAATTCACATTTCTGCAAGAAATGAAAAAGAAGCTAAAAAGAAAATCCAAGAAATAGTGAAATCGCTCCTTAAAAGAAATCCTGGATTAACACCACCAGACTTAAGTCAATTCGAATGGCAAGAAAAAATAGAATATTTAGATAGTCCTATTACTATAACGAAATCTTATGGAGGATTGGATGCAGGAAAATCTATAGTAAAATCAGCTTTGGCAATGGTAAGTGATTCTGGAATTAATCCCAATATATGCGAACATGCTATTTCTTTCCTTAGAGAAGATGCAGAGGCATGTTTTGGTTATTATTATAGTAAGAGAGATATAATTCAGAATAGGCCTATAGGAGTCCCTTTTCATTGTGTTTATGTTGAAAATGCAAGCGGATCTCCGCTTATCAAAGCATATATAGAGTTTTTTGGTCACGTAAGATATGTCCTACTATTGTCGTCTTCTTATAAAGGCCCTTGTTTTTCAAATAGTTATTGTATTAATCCTGTTACAGGAAAAGAAATGGTATTAGATATTAATCTGGATATTTCAGAACAAGATATTTATGATAGTTATGAATATAAAAATTATGATAGTGAAGTATTTAATGAATCCATGGATGCTATAATGGCTAGTTTAGATGAATCTAATTCTAAAAGGCAACAAGTTAAAGCAATTCAATCAGCAATAGAATATGCGATCAAAAAAACACAAGAAAAAGGAATACAAGAAATTGTTACTCCTGAGGATAGAAATATTTTTGTAGGGTATTTCTGTGAACATATTCAACCATATCTTTTGAAACGAATATCAGATACCCATAACCGAGAACATTAACTATTTGAGAATGGTGTTCAACTAGAATAGGCTTGATGTAAATTGAAATCTGGCTTAGTGTCCAAGCTGCCCCAACTCCCTATTTTTTCAAATAAGGTATAGAATCATTAGCATAAAGATAAAGTCTACTTCTATTATCTTGATAGAAGCATTAATCAAGATATAAAAAAGTTTGAGATAATGAAAAAAGTTGATATTGATAATCCTAATCTAGGAGCTAGGTTATTAGGAAAATCGGGTATCAATAATAATTAGTTATCTAAGATTATTATTCCATGTGTTAGCGCTATTTATATACGCCGTAATAAATTTATCAATATCTTTATCGTCATGTTCTTCGATACTTTTATGAAATTCCCCATCGGCAAAAGATAGTTTTATATAATAGATATCTTTATTAGTGGGAGGTGGTAGTATTGCACCTTTCTCTCTAGAATAATCAAATAATCCTGTTATGACAAAATAAAAATAAATTGAATAAATAAGCATTTCTTTTATCCAGTAAGAATGCATGCCATAAGATTTTTCGAAACTTTCCATTCTTGAGAAAAATATTTGTAATTCAGTTAATGCTTTTGATAGATAACGAGATTCATTTTCATTACCTAAAATGATACATTCTTTGAAAAATAGTATGGATTCATGTGGTTTTTGCAATAACTTAAATTTTTCTGCTAACTCTGTTTTTTGCGGTGGATTTAATTCTTGTGGATTTCTCATCATTAACTGAAAATATGCTTGTAAGAGTAGGAAAGTGCAATCTTCAACATGTGATGCTATAAGTGATAAGGAATGAGGGAGCATCGCTTTTGCTGCCTTAAATTCTCTTTCTCTTTGATCTTGACGTAATTGTTCTTCCCGCCGAAGTCTTTCCTTTTCTCTGGCATTTTCGGCTCTGATTTGGTTATCATTTCTTTCTCGTGCGTTAGCATCTATCTTTATTGCTATATATGCTGTGATTGCGGCTGCTATAAGTGCTATGAGTCCTGCATTCAATGTTTGCCATTCTGCGAGTACGCCTAAAAGGTTCGAAATCCCTCCAATATACAAAGGATATATAAACATAGAGAAGATATATAAAAAGGTAATACTAGCGATAATCACACAACTGATTAGTTTGATTTTTGAGCTCATTTCCCTTCCATTTAAGCTTAAAAAAACCTTATAAATATAGCACAGACGTTCATAATATAACTACGGGGAGGCTTATAAATCAGCAGGTTACAAATTAAAAATAGGAAATGATATTATGAATAGGCTAGTTAAGTGTCTGATATTCCTCACTTGAGCGAGGAATTTAAAATCCCTCGAACGCAAGTTCGTGCCGGTTCAAGTCCGGCCCCGGGCACCACTCCTCATTTAGTCGATTCTCGACAATTCAGTTAAAATCCTTTAATTCCATTAAGTTACGCACCGATTTTGGTATACTATTTCCAACGTATGTTGGTGTAATTTGCCGTTTTCGCGCGAACTTTACACCATTTTTACACCACTTTTTACACCAATTTGTAGCCAGAGGCGGTTATGGCACAGATCTATAAGCGGGGTAAAAAATGGCGCGCGCAGGTGCGCTTAAAGCATCAATCCCGTTCTGGAACCTTTGATTCAAAGATAGAAGCGATGGCTTGGGCCGTCGAAATCGAGCAGGAACTTGGCAAAGACGATGGCATTATCAGCGGTAAGACGCTGGGCGATGCGTTTGCTCGTTATGCCAAAGAGGTCTCACCGAGTAAAAAAGGGTATCGTTGGGAGATTGTTCGGTTAAATAAACTGATGCGCGCGCCGATGGCCGACATTGCGTTGAAAGAGCTTCGAGTCGATGACATTCAGCGTTGGATAACCCATGAGCTCACACGCGTTCAGGCATCTTCGGTGAACCGTGAGCTTAATGTGATTGCCGTTGTGCTCGAGACGGCTCGTAAACGTTGGAAATGGATAGCGACCAATCCATCACGCGATGTGGAGCGCCCCAGAAACCCTAGACCACGCGATAGACGCATCAGTGAGCTCGAAATACAGCGAATTTTAGACGCCTTAGAGTTTAACGATGGTGAAGCGGTAAAAACTCAGCGTCAGGAAATTGCAGTTGGCTTTTTGCTGGCACTTGAGACGGCGATGCGCCAGGGTGAAATTTGGGGTTTAAATTGGGTTGATGTGCATTTACGCCAACGCTATATAACCCTTAACGAAACAAAAAACGGGACGAGCCGCAATGTGCCGCTCTCTTCTCGTGCGGTCGAGCTGTTAAAAATGCTGAAAGAGCAAAAGGACGGGGTGGTTTTTCATCATCCGCAGCGCTCTTGCGGTGTGTTGTTTCGCAGAGCATTAAAGATTGCTGGCATTCGTAACATGACTTTTCACGATACCCGCCATGAGGCGTTAACGCGCTTAGCCAGAAAGTTAGATGTATTGGATTTAGCTAGAATGGTTGGTCATCGAGATCCGCGTTCGTTGATGATCTATTACAATGCCACAGCAACCGAAATTGCCGAGCGACTTGGGTAGTAATAACAGATTTGTAAAATTAGAACTGCCGAATGGATTCTTTGTCGCTTATGCGATCAAATCTGATGCAGGTATCTGTACTTGCATCTAGATTCATGCGAAAAGTCCCGACATAACGTAACAAGTTAAAACCGAAAACATCTTTTGCTTTGGCAAAAACAATATGTTTTCGTTCACCCAATTCTATTTCTTCTTCTTTCTGTGAACTAATTGAGGTTTTAGCTTGCTCTATTTTGCTTTTGTCATGGGAGGCTTCTTCATAAATACGCATTCCGTCTTGGGATAGATTGTTGTTCCAAATAAAGTGTTCGTATAACCTAGGAAACCAAACGCAGTCGTGTGTTCCATCGGGGATCTCCCATGCGCCTTTTTGATATCCTTTGCCTTTGAATCCAAAGCACTTCATTGCTTCTATTTGAGTTTTAAATACGACATCATCTTTTAACGATATATATCCGCGTTCGATATGTGATTTCGCTAGATACTTATTTTCAAAATTCCAAGGGGCAAATTTATTTTGAGATTGCAGCGAATCTTTTAATTTCATGATTTTTTCTATAAATCGGTCAACTTCGTTGCGGATATCATTAAGTTCCTTATTTGTAGATGGTTCGTCCCGATCCGAAACTTTTATATGTTCAATGGAGTGGTCGGTTACTTGAATGATATCTCGTTCTCGTTGTTCATCTTCTCTTATTTGCCTTTGATGATGTAGCTCATCAATTTCTAAATGAAGATTAAATTGGGGAAAGTACAAATCGGTCAGAGCTCGGGTCCCATCAGCTTTTCTTACCAATTGCTGGGTTATAAATTCTATGTCATCACTTATGGCATGAATGATTCTCGTAATAATAAAAAATTCCCACTTTTTATTATGAATCTTGCTAATACTCTCTAATATATATTCCGTTTTTGTTAGTGGCATAAATTTAGTTGTCCTGAAGTATTAGAGCGAAGAGCATGGTCTTTAGGTTAGTTTAAGCGAATAGACTACGTCTAGAAAAATAATCAACGTTTACCACCCAAAAAGCCGAGTTTCCTCGGCTTTTTGTCATCTTCGACTTCGTCTGGCGGGTTCTCGGTGGCGCATGACCCATTGTTTGACCTCTTTGGCCAACCATCTGCGCCCGCCAAGGCCGGTGTCGGAGGTGGGCAGGCGTACTGCCAGCGGGAAGCTTTCGCGGCAGATGATGCGCCCTTGCACCGTTGATTTAGACAAGCGCATATAGCGGGCGATATCATCGGCGTCCCAAAGCGAATCGTTCCCGCGGCCCTGGTAGCGCAGCTCTTCTAAAATCTCATCAATGACGTGTTTCATATTCCGTGCTCCTAACGACGAAAAATCCAACATTTCACAGTGCGGCTGCGAATCGCGCTGTACACCGAACGGTTCGCCTCCACGAAAGGGTGGCTACGCGAATCTTTTAACAATGTGCGTAGCAGTTTTAGCTCTGGTAAGTTCTGGCGATGGTCGGCCGCCAGCTCATAAAAATGGTTCAGGTTAATGGCGATCACGTGTGAATCGCCCGAATGGTTAAGTTGCAGCGTTGGGCCAAGGGTTGAAAGGTAGTCGTACACTTCCCAAAACTCAGCAACCAGCGGATGGTCGGCACTAATCGCCTGCTGGCGGTCTTGGGCGGCATCCTCAATGGCTTGCAAGGTTTGCTGGTGTTGCTGTGCGGGCAAATCAACCACCAAAGTTAAGGCATCGACTAGCGCCATTAACTGGGCGTGATTTTTAATGATGCGCTCAATGCGAATGGTGCCGCTGTCGCGTAATTTGGCCTCGTAAATGGCGAGCCGTTCTTTTAAACATTCCATCACCTGCTTTTCAGCGCGGCAGGCTTTAAGTAAAAAATAACTGAGCTGTTCAACGTCTAATAAATTTAAGCGGTCGGCACTGGCGCGGCTGTCTTGGGTGACATTGGGGCGCGTAAAGTGCATTTTAATAATTCGGGTGAGGATGGCTTCGCTGGCATTTACCGGTGCGTTCTGGCTAATGCAAATGGTCCCGCGAAAGGGTGGCTCATAGGTTTCGTTGCCCGCGGTTTTTACCCCGCGTGTTCGCAGCGTGCCACCGCCAAAGAAATCTTTTAACTCATCCCAATCAAACGCGCGGGCGTGGTTGCGATCGGGTTCGTTACGGTCGCCTTCAATGAGTACAATCGGCATCGAGGCAATCTGCCCCATATGGCGCGCGCGTCCTGCTGGGCTTGATTTTGATGGGTCAAAGCCTTCGTAATCACGGCCAAACAGCTTCCATAAAAATTGAATGAGTGTGGATTTACCCGCGCCAGCCTCACCTGTGAGCTCTAAAAATGGGTAACTTTTATAACGGCTGCGAATCTGCTCGGCAAACAAACTGCCAAACCAAAATGTTAGTGCTATCACCCCATGCGTGCCAAAGCAGCGCCAAAGGTCGCCCAACCAGTTATCCACGTAATCATCGCCCTTGGTATTAAGCGTCAAGCGCACCGATTTTTGCGTAGTTTTAATCCGTTCGCGGCCAATCTCAAAGTA
The DNA here is from genome assembly GCF_046054195.1 of Celerinatantimonas sediminis. Classification (NCBI taxonomy): domain Bacteria; kingdom Pseudomonadati; phylum Pseudomonadota; class Gammaproteobacteria; family Celerinatantimonadaceae; genus Celerinatantimonas; species Celerinatantimonas sediminis. The sequence goes on along the minus strand of NZ_JBEQCS010000006.1, from coordinate 40,855 downwards.
ATCCTCTGGGTTCACATGAATTAACTGGCCCTGGTGCACCGCATAGTCGCCCAATAAATAAGCCTGATGCTCGCGGGAATACCCTAAAAAATCCACGGTATCGACTGTGCGCAGGGCAAATAATTGCTGCTCGATTAAACGGTCGAGTTGCTTGCTGGAACCGGTAAATAGCGCACCGCTGGCGGCACTTAATACCCGCTTTTTAAACTCCGGTGCAGCCGCCAACTGCGCACCCGTGAGCGTAGTTTGTACCGGCGCACCATCATGCGGAAAGTCAATTTGGTAGTAATACCAGGTTTCTTGGGTGTGCGGCTCGCGCTGAAAATACAACGCATGCGGATAACAGTTGGCAATTTGTGTCACCTTGGCATATTGCTGCAGTTCGGTAACATCAAGCGCATCATCAAAGGTATCGAGTTGCTGCTGTTCAATCCCCGTATTGCGGCTCATCTGTTCGGCGTCTAACTTCCACCAATACAGGCGATTATGAAACACAAACGGAAACTCCAACTGCTGCGGGCTATGGCGAAACATTAACGCTGCTTTTTTCGCGGGCGTTTCTGCCAGTAACAAACTGCCGCGATACAATGACTGCGCAAGCTCCTTGGTAAAGCTGGCTTCGGCGATGTCAGCCGGTTGACCAATTAAACGCAGGTGCAGGTCATTCCAGTCGGTTTTTCGCTGCCCGATCACCGGAGGAACCGCCGCCAACGAACCAAAACCTAATTGCTGCGCCTGACGCGCCCATTTTTCGGTATAACGGCTGGCATCCGCATCGAGCGCCCAAACCAGCGTTGGTTTCGGCTTGGTTGCTTCGCTATAGCGCATGCGCAGCTGTTCTAACCATTGAAATGGAAAGTTATTGCAGCTCATCAAACTCACCGCTGTAATGCCGTGGTGAGCCAGCGCAATCGCATCAAAAATCCCTTCTACCAACCAGATGGTATCCACCGCTGACCAGTTTTGAATCGGCAGATGCCACACCAGCCCTTTGGTGGATTTACCCGGGGTAAAGCGCGCTTTCATCTTGCCAAAGCGAGCAGGGTGATCGATTAACCGCTCCCACCAAATACCATTGGCCAGTTTAAAGCGAACCGTGGTTGAGCCTTGGCCCAGTTCAAAATTCCAGTAGGTTTCTTGCACCCAAGTATTGGCAAGAATCGCCAAGTTAAACCCGCGCGCCTGGCTTAAATAGGCTTTTGCGGGTGCGGTTGGGTCTGCTTTGGTGGCAGGTGCGCGCTGCGTCCAGTCTTCAAACAGGTCAGGGTAGAGTTCACGAACATGCCAGCTTTGGCCACATTTAACCTCACGCCCACAGGTGATGACCCAAGGCGACTGCGCATTTACGTATAACTCAGGCTTGCCGCAGGCTGGGCAAATACCGCGACGTAACCAGTTACTATCGCCACTGGTAGGGCGCAGGTTGTAGTCGCGGGTCAAACGCGTGAGTATATCGTCCCGCAACCGGGCATCCATCGGTGCCCGATTGGTGGTTAAATTTGCCATATCGCCCCCTTATTTTACGGCGAACAGTCGCCGCCGTTTGGGCGATTCAATCAGTTGGCGCACAATTAAAGGCAGCGCAATGGCATGGCTCACCCCATCGGGGCCAACAATAATGGCCACGTTCGCGGTGGAGCTCGACATATCCAACCAGTAACCGGCTTTTTGGCCGCGGTTGGTATATTCCCCATAAGCGCGGCCCACAATGCGGTTGGCCAGCTCGCGTTCGGCGCTTAGGGCATTGCGTAAAAACATCACCGTGCTTTGAAAGAGCAATGTGTCTTCGTTCAGGTATTCACCCTGATGCCGGCACATAAAATTAAGGGCTGCTTCTTGCAAGGTTTGTTCGTAATCACGCACAGTGCACCTCCATACTCACGGTGGTTGAGGTGTCATCCTGCATCGCTTCACGGCGAATATTATCATTGGCCGCTGGCAGTAAAATCTCAGGGTTGGGCGTACCAGAAGGGCTAAGCTGATGGGTAATTTCAACAATTGCCCGATACGTTGCGCCGCAGGCCTCATTGGTACACTGCAGATACATGGTGCGCACTAACTCGCTCATCCCTTCGCTGGTGCGAACGCGCATGGTTTTATGGCAATGGGGGCAAACAAAACGATAAACACTCATAATACTCTCCGTTGATGTAACAAGATCACTGCTCGTACTTCTTCTTCACGGGCGACTAAATGGCGAATATGGGCCGCTTGGATGGCTTGCGCTTCAGCGCTGTCAATCACGCCATCATCTAATGCTGCATGAATGAGTTCATCGACCTTGCCGCGATGCGCGCTGGTATTAAGCGAGTTGGCGTATAAGTCGAGCGATTCAGCATCGTTCGCGGGTAACTTCACAAACACACCGCCATAAAGGTGGGTGATGTAATCGGCCAGATACCGAGTGCCGGTGTCTTGTTCGAGTTGGTAGAGCTGGTCGTCACTTAAAGGGGCAGCACCACGGTTGCCATAAATCTGGTTATCGAGGCGCTTGAGCGAAATACCCAAACGCGCAGCGGCGCACGCTCGGCCACCGGGATAAGCGCGAATAATCGCACTCATCACCGCGCGGCGAGTTTCCAGAATGTCATCAACCATGTTCTGCTCCCAAAGCGCGCGATTGTGCACTAACCTCGGAGAGGATCGTGCGCAGCTGAGCGGTTTCAAAATGAACAATGTGCGCCTGCATTTTCGGTAACTGCTGTTGCTGTGCGGTCAAAAAGCCAATGACGCGGCCTAAACGGTTTTGATATTGCATCGGGGCAGAGCAATAAGCGCGTTGAGCTTCATCGAGCCAATGTTGCAGCATTGGCTCTTTTTTTATGAGTTTCTCCACATGGGGCGTTTGCGACTTCAGCGCCTGAGATAGTGCGAGTGACAACATCTATACCTCCTTGAACAATCCGGGAATAATCTCGGCATCGATGGTTTTAGAAAGGTCGACTAAAATATGAAAGGTCTGGCGTCCGTGCGGCAGCTGATTTCGCCCCGCCCAACGGTCCACAGCAAACAACACCTGACGTGGTGGGTAGTGGTGATTCAGTGCAAACTGGCGAAAGTTCAGACCACGCATTAGTAAACGTTGGTAAATCTCTTGCTTGGTCATAGTTGTGATGCCTGTTATGGGATAAACTGTACTCAATTTGAATATAAAATAGATCCTCGAAACTCGTATGTCAATGGATAGTACTAAATTTGTTTATATGTCAGCAGTGGATGTGCTGGACCGTCTGTCCTCGGTATTAGGGACAAAAACAAGTCATGAACTCGCTAGTGCGCTGGGTTGTAGCCCCCAAGCGGTGAGTGGTTGGCGTTCTCGAAATAAAGTGCCGTATTCAAATTGCGTAGACATCGCCGTGAGGACGGGAATCTCGTTAGATTGGTTGTTAACTGGGTTGGGTCCTGTTCGTCGCTCACCAGAAATTACAGCTGAATTATTACCGCAATATGCAGATTCAGAAAAAGCAGATCTCAATGAAATGAGTATCGCGTTTAAAAAGCCATTAACCGAGCTTTCAGCTGATGAAAAAGAGCTGATTGAGTTGTATCGGAAGCTGGATAAAGCAGATCAACACGATGTGCAATCTGTTGCTCGGCGTTTTAAACGAATGACAGAACTTGAACAACAGCTTTATCAAATGAAGGGCAAGTAACTGCCTAGCTTTACTTAGATCATGATTATGATTTTTAGATTAGGATAAGCTTTCTCAGAACGTGAAATTCTAACTAGGATTGATTCATTTTGAGTAACAAAGATATTCGCAGTGTTATAGAACGCCTGCAGATTATTCTAAAAGTTTCTAACAATAATCAGCTATGTAAAGCCTTGGGCGTGAACCGTTCGACATTAGGCAACTGGGTTTCGCGTAACTCAGTGCCTTACTCATTGTGTGTTGACGTCGCTGAACAGAATGAGGTTTCAGTGGACTGGCTATTAACAGGCGAAGGCTCGGTTAAACGCATCCGGCAACTCTGCACCCAAACCGACCAAGAACGCGTGCTTTTGGAAACCTACCGAGAGTTAGACGAAGCCGACCGCCAAGCCATTCATGCCGATGCACTGCATCGCAAGCGCGTGAAAAATCTTGAACAACGATTGAATGAGATAGAAGGGAAGTAGCGGGCTGTGCCCGCATTTGGCTTATTCTCAGCTATAGAAATCTAATTTCTATTCACTTCAGCGATAAAAGCACACAATTCTATAATTTTCTTATCCAAATTTAGAATATTAAATTTAGCAGGATTATTTTCAGTGTAATATCGAGCAACATCAACTTTGTTTGCTTGGATATCTCCTTTTGAAGTTTTTTTATATTTTAATAGATTTGCCCATTGTCCTTTATGTAAAATTTTTGTCGCTGATTTTACAACATTAACCACAGCATCTTCGACTTTGTCGTCATCAAGATAGTTTTCTATTTCACGACCTTGTGTTATCCAGGCAAAACCTCGCCCTTCATTGAATTCATTTTTTAACCGAGTTTTAGTGGCATTTAAGTGTTTGCTAAGCTTATCTTTATCACTATCTATTAGAATGACTGAATTTCGATTCAGTTTTCTAAGAGAGATTAATTTGTCAGCTTGGTCACTATCTAATGCAGTTAAATGATTTGCTAACCGACCTCCATAAAACATAATCGAATAATGAACTCCTTCTATAAAATTGGGATTTTTAGCAGAAATCCAATAGTTGAGATAGATTCGATCTGATGGGCCTTCAACCCAGATGATGCAGTTTGCTTGAAGAAGATCTGACGCTTTATAGCCTAAATCAGTACATATTGCCGATCTTTCTTTTGTATTGATAACCGATTCAACATGAGACTCACCATCGACTTGAGTTACATGAAATATAGTTGCTTCGGCGGCATCCAGCAGGTGAGCTGAATGGGTAGTGAAAAAGTATTGATTATTTGTATGTTCTGAAAGGTACTTGATTAATTTTCGTTGAAGGGATGGATGCAGATGAAGCTCTGGTTCTTCAATACAAATAATTGTTTTTTCTAATAATGTGGCAGCGGCCGCAAGGATAATGACCTCATGAACACCAGTACCTAAAGATTCTAGGGGAAGAGTTTTATCCTCCGTATGAACGAGAATCATATCTCGTTCATACGGTACTTCAATCACGGCATTATCGTTTTCTAGAACTTTTTGAACAAACCGATTAATTGCATCAAATTTTATTTTTTTTTCTTGTTCTTCAAGAGGTGGATTTTGAATTTGAGCCAATCTCTCAATGATCCCTTCGCCACTAAAATCATTAGCAATACTTTTAGCTTCACCGATTTTTCGTATGGCTGGAATGACTTCTATTTTTAGTGGTTGGGAGGGTAAATATTTTATCTTTTCTATGCTGTCATTAATCCAAGTGTTTACTTCTGCTCCGCTTCCATTCGTTAATGCTTGCCATAAATGAAACCATTCCTGGGTCGTTAATATAGACGGAACTACATTATTATTTATATCTAATAAAAAACCTCCATTTGTAATATTCGATTTATATGTAAACCAAACCTCATCACTATCTGTGAATAGATGATTTATTATTTTATGAATATTAGATATGATAATTTTATGAGAATTTTTCCTATACAATATATGTTCTATATATTGATTCAAATCTTCATCTAAGATAGGAAATGAAATTCTTTGACTAGCATTAACTTTTGAGAAGTGCTTATCTATATATTTAAAAGGAAAACTATTGGGTTCGCTTCCATTTGGATGTCTTGCTCTGGAGACAAAAAACTCATACTGTTCCTTTAAAAATCTGATTATATTAGATTTTCCAACATTATTTTGCCCAATGATTAAATTTATTTTTTGAAGTGGAGCTATTTTTGTTAATTCATCTCCGAAGCTACGATATCCAGAAAACCCAAATCCTTTTAGCAAAATACCATCATTCTCATCTGACATAAAATTAACCTTGTTAGCACCAATCTAATGAATCCAGTTTATATCTCGTTAATCGATTGAGACTTATCATCTCTCTCGAAAGATGAATGAGCAAGTTTTTAGAAGCGGTTGTTTGATCTGAAAAGCCACTGACTAGCAGTGGCTTTGATGAAAATACTCTAGGCTTTGTCGGCTTGACTAAACTCGATTGTAATATCGAGCAGTGCGCCAAATGCTTTCAGTTTTAGGTGGATACAGCGAAATCTACCTAACGAACTGCCAGCATTGCGTTTGAACATTCCCATATGGGCTCCTCAAACGGGTGGGGCGCAGAAAAATCGCCTTGATAAAAACATAGGCAATGTTTAATATCTTGAATGTGAATTGATTAAACATTTATGTTTTTTCCAAGTTGATGATGCCCTGCACACTCATCATCAGAAACCCAGAAAAGTTGCCGCTTTTCTGGGTTTTGTTTTTGCATCAATTACTCATCTGATGTGCTCATGTGATTATTATCCTGCCACTTAAAGATACGATCCACACCCTTTGCTTTATTCGAATAATTCTTCTTCATCATCAATCTTCGTTAATTGGTTTAAGAGCGTTTTGTAGCGCGCTTCATCCCAGTAGCGGAATCTCGTTGCCAATAGCCCTGCAGCTTGCTGCGCTAAGTCATTATCCGGTACTGAAATTTCCAAAACGCCATAGGTCTGCGCTGCTTTGATATGCAGCAGTTGCTCAAGTTCGGGTGGGGCATCAAGTGCCTCAATGAGAATCCGAGGATAATTTTTATGAAGTTTGGCTTTGTTGATTTCGATGAGATTGATGGTCTTTGGATGAATGTGCGAGCGAAGCGATAACTGGCTGAGTCGCATTTCTAATTCAATACGCGCTTTGCGCATTTCTTTTCCGAATGGAGTGAGCATAGTGGCCTCGGCCTTTGCTGATGTGTGATCCCCAATTTAGAGAAGAGGCAACTCTTGGACAGCTCGTTTAAGTTGTATTGGCAGAGCTTACATTCGGTTATTTCTGTGATAGATCAATGATAAATTGCAGAATTTGTTGTTGTATAAAAAAGAGGCCGATTTCATGAAAACTGAAGCTTTCACTGTACACCTAGATAGACGCGTAGACTAAAGCAGAATTTAGGCTAAAAGTGTGTGGGCAGTTTTTGAGCGTTCATAATATACAAACTCTATATTTATAGGATAGAAAGAATGGAAATAAAATCTGTTAAATCAATAGACGAGCTACAAACCTACTTCGGTTGTCTTTATGGTGAGATAAATAATAAGCGTGATTGGCAAGATATCTATGGTTACTTAAGTAGGACAACTGGGTATTTAACTAGAAATATTTTGAAAAAGCGATCTGATATACAGGATTTTATTCGAGCATTTTCGTGGTTATTTGCATTAGCGAATAAGTTAGATATTAATTTACAAAATAGTTTTTATAAAAAATTCCCAGGAATTTGTCCATATTGCCTAGAGGAAAACTGTTGCTGTGTCAAAACTAATAAAAAGCCGATAGAATACAGACCTGCATATAAAATAGCAGAAGAATTGCAAGCTAAGTTTGATGTAAAAGAAAGATTTGGTACTAAAGATTTGAGTTCTGCCGCAAAAAATATTAGCAAAATTTATCCAGCTAATAATGCAATATGGCACTTTGCTGGCCCTTGGGTTAATTGTTCTAAATTGTTTGAAGAAGTAGCTGAGATTCATGAGGCTATTAGTAAATTTCTCATACATGAAAAACGTAAGGAAAATGTTGAAGAGGAATTCGCTGATGTATGTGCTTGGTTATTATCTGCGTGGGATTGTTGCAATCAAAATAAAAATATAGATCAAGAAATTGTTAATTATTTTTATCATGGTTGTCCAGTATGTCACTCAAATCCTTGTACTTGTGATACCAACGATGGCCGAATTCAAGGTTTGGTTGATGCCAAGAGGTTTGCAGAACTTAGAGGTCTATTTGAACAATTAGAAAAAATTTCCCCACATGCTAAAGAAGATGTTCAGGATTTAATTTTATCACTTAAGAGTGCTGAGAATTCTCAATCAGAGACCGTTGCTACAGCAGCAATTTCAGAAGCTAAAACTAAGTATGAACGACTTACTAAAACATTAGAAAAAACAGAGGATGTATCTAAGATTTTATTGTCTATAGGTGCTGTAATTAAATCTATCCTAGGGCTCTTCTAAACATAAGGAGCCGCTTAAATTGACAACTAACGCCCAATCTTTTTTAGTTCGTTTTAAATTCAGTGTGGCGTTAGCTGCAACTTAGCTAAGCGTCAGGCGATAATACGGAGCACTTACATGGAAAATATTGACTATGTAGCATGGTGGGGAGCACTTCTTTCCACGCTCTTAGCCATCGTAAAACTCTATGAACTATGGACCAATCGTTTTCGTATTGATATTGGGAAAAATTTAACTTCAGAAGAAGAGTTAGGAAATCAAATCTTCATACGAAATTTAAGTTCTAAGCCAGTCATTTTGGAATATTGGGTTGTAGTATATAAGTCTGGCATATGGCCTAGGAGAAAATTTGAGTATATAGTTTCTCCCGAAGAATGTGCTACAGATGTACAGATTCTACCTAATTCTAGTAAAACGCTTTCATTTAATGGTCCAGATCATTTTCTCTGGGATAGTAAGACATTAAATGGCCGTAAAATTTATATAAAATTATATATTGCAGGTCGTAGAAAATTCTATAAGAAAGTATGCGACTAGCCGTTTGCCTAAAACTCGCAGCACTTAACAAAAATACCAGTCATTAATTTAACCCTTCAATTTTCCCCATTCCCTTTGTGCTGCGCGTTTGGCGTTGTTCTCACTGGCGTACAGGTAACTTAAATGCTTGTAGTTCGGGCCGCTGCCGGCGGTGACGGATTTTTGCTGATTATTGGCATCTAAATACCAAGCCATAACACCGCTGAAGGTATCCGGGTGGCTGTCGATGAGGTTTTGCGGTGTCTGGGTGGTGAGCGATAGTTCGGTGGTGTAGCTTTGCGGGCCAAATTGGTGGCGCACGTTGCCACCTAGCCAGATGATGGCACTTATCTGCAATTTAATGCCGTTGATGCGATAGGTTTGCTCAGGGATTAAATCGGGGCGGCCACGGGCGAGAGTAAAGGTGAGTGAGGCACTGCCTTGCTGGAGCCGTTGCCACTCGGCTCGTGCGGCGGCTAAGGCGCTGGCTTGGTCGGTGTAGCTGTGGCGCAGCTCTTTGTAATCATCGCCCGTGCCGGCAATGGTGGTGAGTCGTTTTGCCTGGTCGGTGCGGTAATAGTAGGCTTTTACGCCGGTGTAGCTGCCTCGTTTGGCTAACATGTAACGGTGTTGGTCGCCATCTTGGCGATTGAGCGTGATGGTTGGCAGGGCAATGCCGCTTAAGTTTTGGCTTTGGCCATTGGGTAAAAACAGCAGGTGATTGTTTTTAATGGTGGCCACTGCGCCATAGTGTTGACCAAGGCGGCTGAGCAGGTTGGCATCGCTCTCGCGGGTTTGGTCTAAATGTTCCAAGGTAATACTGGCAAGTGAGGCCGATATCGCTTGTTTGAGCGAATAGCGCTGGGCAATAACCGATAAGACCGAGCCAAGTGTGACGCCATGCCAGCTTTGCTCGCGTTTGGTTTTAAATGCCCCGCTAAGGTCAGCACTGCGGGCGCGAATATGTAGCAAATCTGGTGTGCCGCTGTGTTCGACTTCATCGACCGTGTAACTGCCTTTGTAAGTGAGGCCGCTATCGCTCCAACCCAGCCATAATTGCAGCACGGCATTGGTAGGCGGTAATACCAGCAGGCCGTCATCATCGCTTAATGTGACGGTTAAAGTGTCGGCGGTTAAATCGCGGTTATCGGTGAGTGATAAACTGACCAAACGCGGCTGTAGGGTGCTGGTCATATCCGTGCCATTGACGGTGAGTTTGCAGATGGGCTGCGGATTAGTGAGCGCCATTAGTTAGTGACCAGCGGTAACAGTTGGCTGCCTTGGGTGACATCGCCCAGCAGGTCGGTTCGGTCGTCATCAATGCGCTGCAATGCCAGATTAAATTCAATATGGCGGGCACTGCCGTTGTCGATAAAGATGCTTTTGCTCTCTTCCATGCTCTCTAAAATAAAAATGCCATACACGCGGCCCGCGCCTTCAACCAGTGGGTAGGCTTTGCCAGTGTTGCCCATCATTCTGAGGGCATCAAGGCTGGTCGCGCTGCCTTTAAAAGTGGGCAGCAGGGTGCCGGTTAAGCGAATGGTGTCATCACCTTTGCCGATAAACTGGCGCGCGGGGTTGGTGCCAACGCGCTCCGTTTTGCCAAAGCGCCACTGGGTTTGGCGGCGCAGTTCTTGGTAGGCAAGGGTGGTGAGTGAAAAGACAAAGTTGCCGTAGGCCATCATCATGGTGGTTAGTCCTCATCACTGAGTTGGCTGCGTTGGTTCACGGCCAATTGCTGCTGAAATTGGGCCAGTTGGCGCTGTACTTCGCGGCCAATGGCGGCGGGGTCCATGCCCGGAGCGGGGGCAATGGTCACGCTAAAGTGGTTGGTTTGGGAAACTTGGCGCGAACTGTTTGAGCGCAGCGGCGCGCGGCTGTCAAAATTGGCTGATTGAAAGCTCAGCGCCTGTGCGCCTTGTTGGGTCAGCTGCTGGCCTAATTGGCGCATGGTTTTAAGCGGCGCTCTGGCGCTTTGGCGCAGGCCGTTATCAAGCCCGGCCATGGTGTAACCGCCCAGCTCTGCAAAGACGCGGCTTGGTGAGTGGATGCCGAGTTTTTGTTTAAACCAGCTGATCACGTTGCTGCCAATGCTCATGATGCGATCTTTAATCGCACCTAATCCGAGGCCATTTAAAAAGCCCTGGATGACCATCTTGGCGCAGTCGGTCATTTTGGCGGGCAGTTTAATGCCAAAGTAACTGAGCACTCCCGCAAAGGCGCGGTAAAACAGCGCCAGCGGATTAAAATCGGCAATGAATTTTAAAATGCCTTTGAGGCCGCCGCTAAAGTCTTGCTTGATTTCGCTCCAGAGCTGGCTAAAAAAGCGTTTAATTGGGCTCCAGTAGCGGTAAATCAGATAGGCCGCCGTGCCAATGGCAGTAATGGCAAGGCCAATTGGGTTGGCCAGTAGAATTCGCCCAAGCCAGAGCAGCGCTTGGCCAACCATCGGCAGGGCGCGAAGGGCCAGCGCTTTAAAAATACTGCTTAAAAAGCCGAGCCGCAGCCCTAAAATATTGACGATAAAGCGCAGGGTAAACAGCGGCCCCAATAAACTGGCTAGGGTCAGCGTGAGTGCGCCACCCACCACCATAATGGTGGTGAGAATGCCCGCTAGTTTAAACAGTGTGGCGGCAAGCTTTGGGTTGGTGTGCACCCAGTCTTTTATTTGGTGCAGAATACTGGTGATGTTTTGCACGAGTGAGCGCAGCGGCCCATCTTGCTGGGTTTCTATCTCGATACCTAAGTCTTGCCAACCACTGCCCAGCGTTTTTAAATCGCCGCCTAAGTTATCGGCCATCACATGGGCGACTTTGGCCGCCGTTCCCTGATAATTGCTCACCTGCGTGATGTATTTTTTAAGCCCGCCAATGCCGGCTTGGTCGAGCAGTTCGGCCATGCCGGCAGCTGGTTCTTCACCAAAAATCTGTTTGAGCACATTGAGCCGTTTGCCGTTGCCCATTTTTGCGGTGGCTTTGGCCACATCTTGCAATACATCAGGAATGGCGCGCACATTGCCTTTGGCATCGACTGCGCTCACACCGAGTTTTTTCATCATCTTAGCCGCTTGTTGGGTCGGCGATGAAAGCCGCAGCAACATGGCGCGAAGCGTTGTCCCCGCTTGCGAGGCTTGAATCCCCACGTTGCCCAATAACCCGGCCATACTGGCGGCTTGCTCTAAGCTCATCCCCGCGGCTTTGGCAACCGGTGCCATAAATTTCATGGTTTGGCCAAGCATCTGCAAGTTGGTGTTACTGGTGATGCTGGTTTTGGTGAGCACATCGGCCACGCGAGTCATTTCACTCGATTGCAGGCCAAAGCCGCTCAAAATATTGGAGGAGATATCGGCGGTTTCGCCTAAATCTAAGTTGCCCGCTTTGGCTAGATTGAGCATCGATGGCATGGTCTGGCGAATCGCTTTGGGGTTAAAGCCCGCCATGGCTAAAAATCCCTGAGCATTGGCAGCATCCACGGCAGTGTATTGGGTGCTGGCCCCGAGGGCGCGGGCTTGATCGCGCAGCGCTTTGAGTTGCTTGCTGTTGCCCGAAAGTTGAGTGAGCGCCTGTACGTGGCTCATCGCCTGGGCAAAATCAACACCTGGGCTAAGCAGTTGTTTGCCGGCAAATAAATAGGAGGTGCCTGCGGCCAGTGTGCCCGCGCCATTGGCAGCCATGGTGCCGGTAAAGCGCTGGTTGCGGCGGTAACGGTTGCGCAGAAATTTCATTTTTTCTTGCTGCTGAGCAAGCCCGCGCAGGCGATTTTTTTGCGCGTTAATGGCGCTGTTGGTTTGCTCGATATCACGGCGCAAGCTGCGCTCATGCTGGCTTAAGTGGCGGGTATCAAGCCCTGATTGGTTTAAGCCGCGGCGCATCTGCTCAAGTGAAAGGCGTTGTTGGTTGTATTGCTCTTTTAAGCGGCTTGCACCGCGTTTGGCGCGCTCAAACCCGCGCACTTGGGCGCGCGTGGGCGATTCGGTTTGGGCCATGGCCTTGCCCAGTTGTTTGACCGTTTGCCGGGCTTGTTGGTATTCGTTTTGGGTGGTTTGCAGCGCTTGATTTTGGCGGCGAAAGGCCTGCACATCGCGCTGTTGGGTGTTGAGCTTTTTGAGTGCGTTGAGGTTGATTTGCAGTTGCTTGGAGAGTTTGCCAGAGCCTTGGGTAATTGCCCGAATCGGCTTTAAGGCTTTATCCACCGCTTTTAGAATAATCTGAATTTTTAGATCATTGGCCATCGTTTTGCTCCCACCGAGCGCGGGCCTGTTCGCGCCAGCTCATTAAATCGCAAAGGGCCAGGGCGTTTAACTCGCTCGGCCCCCAGTGAAACACCAAGGCTAAATCGGCCATGGCATCTTCTACTCGGTTTGGTAGTCCATGAACTGCTTGGGTACTAAAAAACTGTTTACCTCTGTGCCCAGTTGCACTAAATCAGCTGGCGAGAGGCGGCGTACTTCATCTTCGGTGAGCGTGGGTTGAGTGAGCCGGGGCAAGAGTTTGGTCATGGCGTTGACGTCCATCTGCATCACGTCGACCAGTGATAAGCCGCGCAGTTCGCCGGCACTGGGTTTGCGTAAGGTCAGCGTGGTGATGGTTTGCTCGCCGCGGCTGAGTGGATCATCTAACGTTACGGTGGTTAATTTGGGCTCGGTCATTGGGGTTCTCCATCAAAAAAAGGGGCTTAAAGCCCCAAAGCACTGCGAATATCTTCAAGGCGGTCTTCACCGTTGACGTTAAAAACCATGTTGACCTGGTCTATCTCAATGATGTCGCTGCCATCGATGCTTAGTTTGTAGTAGCTGCAAGTGGTGGTGTATTTGTGTTCGGTGTCGTCGCCGGGTTTGGCATCGCCCATGTCGATTTCTTTATGAAAACCGCGCACGTTAATCTCAACGCCTACGGTTTCGCCGGTATCATCGCGCTGCACCGCGCCATTAAAGCGCAGCGGCACGGCACCAGCGCTGGTTTGGCCAAACTGGCTAAGGGCAATGGTGTCAAAACCGCCAAGGGTCCACTCCAGCGTGATGGCATCATCCGACAGGCCCATATCCACATCAATGGTGCCGGGCATGCCGCCACCGCGATAGCTCTCGGTTTTAATAGCAAGCTTAGGCAGGGTGATGCTTTTCACCATCCCCATGTAGCTGTTGGCGTCGTTAAACAGGTTAAAGTTTTTTAGTTTACGTGGCAGGGCCATGGGGACTCCTTAGCTGTTTATTTGGCTGGCAAAGTCAGCTAAATAGGTGTCGGTAATGTGCTGGCGCAGCATTAAGTTTTCCAGCGGCGGCACCGGCGTGTAGTCGTAATCGATATACAGTTTGCCGGCTTTGAGGGTGTCTTCGGTGTTAAGCGTTTCGTCATACCAGGCGCTGCCGCCTAACAGGTAGCCAAGCGACACCCATTCGCGGAATTTGGCATTGATGCCTTCTAAGATGTCGCGCACCAAGGAGGCATGCAGGGGTTTATCTACCGCCCAAAAGTGCGCATCGGCCATTGTGTCCATGATGATTTGCGCAGTGCGGGTGTAGTTTTCAAAAAAGAAGGTGTCTTCTTCGCAGGTGCGCGAGCCCCAAAAGCGAAAGCCATCACGGCGAATCAATGTGGTGATGCCGTTTTTGTTGAGTAGGTCGGCATCGGTGCTGGTACTTTGTAAGTCCCAATAGACATCTTTGCTGATGCCATCCACGCCGTTGACCGTAACGTTAGAGAGGGTTTTGTGCCAGCCAGTTTCTTCGTCGATTTTGGCGCGCAGCCCTAATGCGCGAGCAACGGCATTGGCGTTGGCTTCGGCATCGGTTGTGGTATCCCAGGCGGTAAAATCGGGCCACAGTAGCATGAGCTCGCGCGCCCCAAAGTTATTGCGATAATCAATGGCGTCTGAGACGTTCTCGATGCCATAGCAACTGGCGTAGGCAAAGGCGCGCAAGGTTTGGGCAATGCTGATCATGGCACTAACCACTGGCTGGGTATCAAGCCCCGGTACGCCTAAAATGCGTGGTTTCACACCTAATTGTGCTTCGGCGGTGAGCAGTGCTTGCAAGCCGGTGTAGCGGCCGTTCTCTGTGCCACCAATAATGTTGGAGGTGGTTTCATCGTCGCTTTCACCTTCGGCCACTCGCACCACTACGGTGACGGGGCTGGCTTGGTCGCTAATGGCGTCTAATGCCGCGGCCAGCGTGCCTTTAACGCCTGCATCACTGATGGCGTTTTTAACGTTGGTTAGCAGCACTGGTTTATTGAGCGGAAACGCCGATTCGTCGGCATCTTCAGCGGTGCAGACCATTCCAATAATGGCCGATGACACCGTTGTGATTACCCGGCTGCCTTCGGTTATCTCGGTAACACGCGTGCCGTGGTGGTAGTCAGTTGGCATAACAAGCTCCTGCAGGAAGATTGATTCTCTGGCAGGTTGCCAAGGGCCGGGGCAATGGGCAGCTGATTTTAGATGTAGTGACCAAAGCTACAGTGGGCAATGTATTGGCGGTTTTGAAGTTAGCTAAAAATGAGGGCCGCAATGACGCAGCCCTTTGGGTTATTTCCCTGTAAATTCGCCCGGTGTTTCGGGCCATTGCACATCAAATGGAAAACCGTCTTGCTCCGGTACATTGCGCAGTGCAATGCGATATTGCCGCCAATCGCTGGCATCAGTGCCGGCATCTTCTAAGCGGTTAATCTCACGGCTCGTGCGGTCGGCTAGTTCATCACGCGTAGCGCGAACGGCAGCGGCTTCGGTCGCTTGTTTTTGTTCGTCGGTGGGGGCAATTGCCGCTTGATAGTCGGTTTCACTGAGCTCTGTTAAATCATCTTTGATGTAGACCCGAATGGACTGAGCACTTTGCAGAGCGATTAGATTCTCATCTGAGTTATCGGCATCATACGCCGCCTGAGCTGCGTCTACCTGTGCCTGTTTTTCAGTGGATGTGAGTAAACCATTATCGTATGCATAAAGCTGATTAGTATCATCTTTGAAATATCGCATTATTCAATCTCCATCCAGTGGTATCCACCATTCATCGAGTTTCCTGTAAAATCAAACATATACGTTTCACCAGGCAAAAATAAAAATGTCCCGTCATAAAAGTCCCAAAGTCCGCTCCCCTGAGAGGCGGTAATCGCATTAACAAATGCCGTTCCGTTAATCTCTACAGTTAGCAACCCAGTGTTATTTGAGTTACCAAAAATCAGATGTACTAACCTCGGTTTTTCACCCGTAACTGTATAAGTTGTGCCAAAAACACGATCAACACCTACCGTATATATTTTTCGAGTCGATGATGCGTTGAACGGATATACAGGTAGATTCGACGTTGTATAGTTTTGAATCCATTCATTCGTCCCTCTATGATATGTACCAGCTATCCTCTCACCGGCTTTCCCACCAGCACAAATTATTGCATAATCGTAGCTACCGTATGGGACTTTAACCCCTTTAAAATTTAATGACTCAGTTGGGTCACTTGATAGTAACGTTGTATTAAAATAGATGAATCCATTGGGTATCGCGTCAATTACCGACAAAGGGGTGGTTGAGTCGATCATCAAACCAGTGTCAACCCCGTCACCAAACAAACCAAACTGACTCATCATCTCCGCGACCTGATTGACTCCAGGGATTGCCTCCCCAGTTCCGGATAACGCGTCAGCATCTTTTGCGCGCTTGACAGCGCCGGCGACGGAAGTTGTTGCTGCGGGTAATCGATCGCTATCAACTTGCCCAGTTTTCAAATTCCCCGCATCTTCGCTGTAACTCTTCGCTGCGGCTTCAGCCGCATCGGCTTTACTACTGGCATCCGCTTTTGCACTAGCCAACACGGTTGCATCCTGTGTATCCGCATAACTTTTGGCACTGCTTAAAGCGCTGTTGGCTTTGCTGGTTGCATCGGATTTAGCAGCGGCTAAGGTTGCAGCATCTTGGGTATCAGCATAACTCTTGGCGTTTTCAAGAGTGCTGGCATCTTGAGTGTCGGCGTAGGTTTGGGCGTCTGCCAGTGCCTGGTTGGCCTTTTTAGTGGCGTCCGATTTTGCGGCGGTTTGATAGCTTTTATCCTGAGCATCGACATAGGCTTTGATGTCGCTGTCTTGGCTATCAACGTAGGCTTTTAAATCGCTGTTTTGCGTGTCGCTGTATTGCTGAACACTGAGCATTTGCGCATCGACATAATCGCGGGTGGCGAGCACGACCGATGGGTCAATTTTAAGGGTGACGGCGCTGGTGTTGCTCACTGTTAAGACCATGCGAATGCGCTGCACGCGGCCGGAGCCTTCAGACAATAGCGGCTTATAGGTCGGTGGGCAGTTGGCAATCGCCAGCATATCGCCGTTGGTGTCGAACAAACCCAACTCGCGGATCCAATAACCGCCTTCATCTTCAGGCACAACCAGCTCGGCAATGATCTGGCTGGGGTTATCGTCACTCACGCTTAGGCTGTTTAAACTGGCGCGGTAGTGCTCGTTAAGCAGCGCCGTTTGGCTCTCGCTTGGCGTTGGTGTGTCGCCGTTGCCATCGCCGAGTGCCATCTGTTTAATCTCAACAGCTTGGTCCAGTGCGGTGGCATTGGCGATTTTAGCCTCGCCAATGGTGGTTAAAATGGCAAAGTATTGGCTCATGAATCACCTTGCGGTTGGATGGTGAGGGTATCAATTTGATGGCTGCTGCCACCGGCATATTGGGCGCTTTGCGTGGTCACCAGCTCTGGCATGTAGGCGTACACGGTTAAGTCATCCCCGCAGTAGGTCGCTGCATGGGTGAAAAACTCCCCTGAGGTAGAGAGTGACAACATCAGCCCCTGCATTTGCCGACTGACTGGTTTGGTGTCATCTATTAGCAGCTCGAGCAGGGCGTAAAGCTCATCGGTAATGCCTTGATCTTTTACGCCGATAATCAGCCGAAAGGTGCCGGGCGTTGCGTCCTCTTGCCACCACTCAATCACCTCCAGCAAAAAGCCCAGCGGTTCAACCACGCGGCGCAGTGCAGCAATGGTGCCTTTGTGGGCGTGGGTAAAATAGCTATCGGCGATGGTTTGGCGTTTGGCCGCATCGCTCCAACTGGCATCCCAACGGTCCACACTGCGCGCCCAGGCTAAATAGGGCATTAAATCACTGGGGCAATCGGCGGGGCGATGAATCGCTCGAATCGGCACTTCGATGCCATCGACCGACTCACTGATGGTTGAAAGCTCGCGCTCTAATGCGCTGGCATTGGGTGGTAAGACACTCATTGCGCTACCTCAACGCTCATGCCCGTGCAATAACCGCACTGGGCCGCGGTTGGCACCACATCTTGCCAGTCGGTGAGGGTGACTTTGGCCACGCCTTCAACATGCAGGGCCGCATAAATCGCCGAGGCGGCAATCTCTACGCCCAATCGGCGGCGCTGATTGACCACCTCGGTTAAATTACTGGTGGCGGCATCCACAATGAGTGAGCTTTCTGCGCCTGTGGTGGCAAGCTCTAAGGTTGCGTTGACCTGGTATTCAATAATCTCAGCTGATTGCACTGTTAAGCGATCGCCCAATGGGCGGCGTTCTTCATCACTTAAATAGCTGCGAACGGTATCAAGCAGCGCGTTGTCTGCGGTGCCGGGTTCGGTGGCCGATTGAATGGTCACCGTGACCGCTGCTGGCGATGGACTCACCGCGGTGGCATCGGCCACTTGGCCAGAGGCATTACGTGCGTGAAAAATATAGCTGTTGCGCGGCCCGGCGGTTGATAACCCTTCCCACGCCATTTGAATGCGCTCGCGTAGCGCTTCGTCGCTTTCCATCACTGCATCGGTCGAATCTGTGGCGGCGGTGATTTCTAATCGTGTGAGGTTTACATCGGCGGCTTTTTGGTCAAGGTCATTATCAGCGGCATAGGCCAACATGGTGGCTTGCGCCGCCTCATTAACGCGCTGGCGCAAGAGCATTTCGCGATAACTAAAGACTTCCAACAATTTGGTGAGCGGTTCTGATTCCAGCGCCAATGTTGCCGCCACTTCGGCCTGTTGATCGTTGTCGTAGTAACTTAAAAGCAGGGCCTTGTTATCGCTTAGCAGAGTTTCATAGTCGATGGTTTCTATTACATCGGGGGTTGGCAGTGCAGATAAATCAATCGGGGTAAACGTTGCGCTCATGCGGCAGCTCCTAAGCGCACCGGAATGCGTAAATTAGTGGCAGCATTGGTGTCGGTGCGTGTGCCGGTGATTTCAACCACAAACGCGCCGCTTTGCTCGGTGCTGCTTAAACTTAATTGCGAAATACGAATGCGCTGCTCCCATTTTAAGAGCGCCGAGGCAATAGCTGAGTACACCAGCACGCTTGTGGCTTCGTTGGCTGGGGAGTCGATTAAATCCAGCAACTGGCTGCCGTAGTCGCGGCGCATCACCCGCGAACCAATGGGCGTGTTGAGAATATCGCTAATCGATTGCACCAGGTGATCATCACCCGTTAAAGTGCGGCCATTGTCGGCTGACATCCCCATCATGCGACTGGCCCTCCTGATGTTTCATCGCCGCGTTCCACATCACTATGGCGATGGCCTTTTAAGCTGATGGACTGCGCGGTGACATCTTGCTCTGAATGAATCACCCCTTGGGATTGCATCTCGCCCTCGGCATTTAAATTGCCAGTAATGGCAGTATTGCCAACAATTTTGACATCGCCGATTAAGGTAAAACCGCCCGATGCCGTAGCCGTGACTTTACCGCCAGCGGGCAAAGTGGCTGTGAGCTGATGGTTAGCGGTGTCGTAATCAATGACTGCGCCATCACGATACTGGCGGCGATGCGTAGTGGTGGCGGTCGATGGGCTAGGGCGGTTGGTGCTAAATAGCGAGGCGATGATGACCCCTTGCTCGAGCGTGCCACCGGGGCAGAGCACAATGACCTGTTCGCCAACTTCGTGCGGGTCATGTTCCCCATCACTACCCGCG
The DNA here is from genome assembly GCF_046054195.1 of Celerinatantimonas sediminis. Lineage (NCBI taxonomy): Bacteria > Pseudomonadati > Pseudomonadota > Gammaproteobacteria > Celerinatantimonadaceae > Celerinatantimonas > Celerinatantimonas sediminis. The sequence goes on along the minus strand of NZ_JBEQCS010000006.1, from coordinate 21,321 downwards.
CGAACCGTGGCCAGAGGCAACCAGTGGGTTAGAAGCTCGCCACAGCTGACCCGCGCACAGGGAAACTCTGCACGGGAGTAGTCAAGCTCGCTAATTACGCCGATGCGAATGAGGTTATCCAGTCGGCGATTGATTTCTGCAATGGTCATACCCCGCACGCTAAAGAGCAGCGCGCAGAGCGTCAGCTAGAGGTGGGTGTATCGAGAAGGTTTACAGAAATAAGCAGAGATTATAATTCGCGCTTAATATCGCGATAAAAATTTTCGTGAGAGCCGAACGTGAGTAGCTCCAGCGTAACTGTGCCGTCTTCGTAACTGTAGCCAAGCAGTGTGAGTTGCTTAACCATTTTGAATTTATAGACACGTAAAAAAAGCAGATCTCCTTTTTTCTGTTCACCAAGGAGTGGATTTTCCATCAATTCGCGAACAGCCTGGTCGAGGTCTGCTTTTTGATTTTTGTGCAGTTTCTTGGCAGCTTTTTTAAACGTAGGCGTTTGAAAAATACGTTCTATTTTAGCCAAAGTTATATTCCTCTAACTCTCCTGCTTCTTTCTCAGCTTGAGCAATAATAGCTTGTTTAACAAATTCATATGGGAGATCTGGGTTATCTTCCATCATTTGGCCAATTTTAGCCCAATGCTCAATTTGCTTTGGCGTTGTGCGGTTCAATGCTTTAGCCATAATGGTTGCTTTATTTACTAGCTTTTGGTCAAGCCGTACACTTGAAGTTGCCATAATTTCCCCCTTCTTTAATTTGATTATTGTAGCGATTCGCCACAAATGATGCAATTTGCATTTTTTATACTCAATCCAAGGGTTAAGCCTTTTGCTCGATTGTAGGTTTATAAATTATGGTTTTAAGATACCTCTCTTTTCTGGCAGGGTTCAACGTTATCCAGTTGATTTTTTTGATAAATAAATCAACATGAACGGGATAGATAGAATAGGGATGTTATGAAAATTTATGCAGTGCCAATACTGGCAGTTTTGACAATGAGTTTAGCAGGATGCTCATCGACGTTTTACAGCAATTACAAAGATGGTAAGCCGTTGGTTAATTTTCCATACAAAGCGGAGAATAGTGCGATGCGCCAGCGCAATTTTACGGACTGTAAAATTGAAGCTGTACAGCGGGTGCCACAGCATATTGTGAGTAGCACAATGCCGACTTACACCACGCCAGTGCAAACCCGCTGTAATACCATTGGTACGCAGGTATTTTGCAATACCACTGGTGGACAAACCTATGGTGGGCAGACGTATACCTCCGATACGAACGCGGGGCTTCGCAAACAAGCATTTGTGGAATGCCTAGTTGACCATGGATATCGCTTTGTAACCATCCCCGCCTGTCCGTTAGGAACTACCCAATATAACCTCGATTCGAGTAATGGATTACAGCCATTATCGAGCAACACCTGTTATATCGCATTTCGTAAAGGCGGCTATAGAGTTGGGACGCTTGTTTATTAAGTAAGGATAGCTTTCCAATCAATTGTCACTTTAACACCAACGAAGGGAAAAATTTAAGCTTTCGTTGGTTTCCTCCACAACAATATTTGCTTCTCAATCAATGGGCTAAGCCTTTCGAACTATTGATGATTTAGATAATGTGGGATAACTTTATCCTAAAGTCTTTATAAAGCATGGAATTGCGTGTGAAGGATCTTTTCCCTGGATATTTTCCTAAAACCGGGACTGAGCTTGAAGCTCTCTGGACGTCTGATGAGACATTGTTTGTCTTTGATACCAACATATTGTTGGGGTTGTATCGCTATACCCCTACCACTAAAGATGCGTTCCTTAATACCTTGGATAAGATTAAGGAAAGAGTGTGGCTGCCTTATCAAATAGCTGAAGAGTATCTGCGTAATCGCGCATCGGTTATCCATGAAGAAGCGGAGAGTTATTCAACCTTATTGAAACAAATTGAGGGCGTTAGAACGTCACTTAACAATCAGCGTAAAAACCCATTTATTACCGATGAGACGCTGACACAGGCAAATACGCTGTTTGACCAGTTAAAAACAGAGTTAGATGAAGGTAAAAAGGAATTTACTAAACGTTATCACGATGATGCAATCCTAGATAAAATTAGTTCTCTTTTTGAAGGGAAAGTCGGTAAAAACGGTGATTCTAAGCAATCTGATAAATGGATAGAACAGGGGGTTTATAGAGTTAACCAACAAATTCCGCCTGGTTTTGCTGATAAGAAAAAGCTCAATGAAGCACCTACTATTAAAGACAAAATCGATGCGCTGGGTGATTATGTCTTTTGGATGCAGATTATTAATCATGCTAAGTCTAAAAAAAACAATGTTGTATTGGTAACTGATGATACTAAGCAAGATTGGTGGCATAGAACAGAAGATAAAAACTGGACTTTTGGGCCTCGCAGTGAATTAATTCTTGAGTTCAGGGCCTCAGTTCCTGAGAGAGATATATTTATCTGTCAATCTAACAAATTTTTGCAGCTCTCAAATGAATACTTAGATACAGAAATTGAAGAGGATGTCATCTCTGAAGTTGAATTAACTGGAGGGATCTCTTTCGATGAAGCTAGAAAAATAGCATCAAATATGAGAAGTAAGATGTTTAATATGGGGCTCGATTTCCAAGAACATTCTTTCCAAGAGCAACAGGTGTTGAAGGCTGATTTTGAAGATCAACTCGATAATGACATGATGGTTGATCAGATGAAGACACATATCTTTTCAGTATCGCATGATATAGAAGGGCTAGATATTGAGAAGCAGAGATTAATCCATCGGTTAGGTAGTGAAAAGGTTTCACACTCTAAAAGTCATTATCTTAAAGGGCGCATTGAAGAAGTTGATATAGAACTATCAAACAAACGTAATCAGCTTAAGGCGTTTCAAGAATTATTGTCTGATTATATAAAGCAGAATTATCCTGATTGGAACTAAATCTGATTAGAGCAGCCGAAGCTGCTCTATAGGAATTAGTGGGTACTGTCTGGATTTTCAATGTGCTGTAACACATCACTCATCAGTGATGTCATGGAGTCCAAGAACGCGGTCACTAAAGTTGGTTCGAGGAAAAAATCCTGAGAGTTGGGTATGTACGCCGTTGTGCTTTGTGTTAGTGCCAGACTGTCGCGGATGTTACGAAGTTTTCGAAAGTCTTCTTCACTGAGATGATAGGGATAGTTTGCCATGGTTGGCTCCTTAGATTTGTTGTCACACAAATGTTTGTTTACCCAATGTTCGGGTGGTCAGGAGGGTGACAACGGCTCTAAGAGACCGCTCTGCCTATTCCCCGAAGGTGTTGTATTCGGCAGAACTCCCGACCATAAATCAGTCGGCCCACAAATTTTGGGCACAAAAAAACCGCAGTGCTTTCGGGTGCGGGTAAACCGCTTAGAAGAGGTTGTCACGCCTCAAGGTCAGAGTAGTATATTGAATATTATTGTCAAGAGGAATTGATAGATTATGGAAGGAATAACGATAGACAATTTTTTGGTTGTGAAGAGAGCCAAGTTTGAAATTAACAGGATAAATGTAATTATTGGCCCTCAAGCATTAGGTAAAAGTGTTGTGGCAAAAGTAGCATTTTTTCTTAGAAATTGTTCAGGCTATTTTATAGAAGGATGTATCAAAGAAAATACTCTATTAGATATATCAAAAAAAATCAAAATTGACTTTTTATCTAGGTTTCCAAAATATACGTGGAATGGTACTAATTTTGCTATTGAATATTATAATGGTAGTATTTCTATAAAAATAATAGGTGTTAAATCAAAATCAAAAAACAATACTACAATAAAAGTTTCATACAATAAAAGGTTAAAGGCTATCTATAATAAAAATAGAACCCTTTATAGGAAAAAAGTCGAAAGTATTAATGCTAGTGAATCAAAAGATGCATCAGATGAATTATTCGGATTTTTTTATAGCGATATCAAGATGAAGTTGTTTGAGTCAGAAGAAACAAGTTTTTTCAAAGAAACAGTATTTATCCCAGCAAGTAGGTCATTTTTTTCTAATTTACAAAAAAATATATTTCTATTTTTATCTTCAAATATTGATATAGATCCATTTTTAAAAGATTTTGGCTCACAATATGAAATGGCTAAAAAAATGTATAAGAGAGGTATTCTTGAAAAAGAATCCTTTAGGGGAAATATGAATGAAAATATTAATGAGCTTTTTGGTAGGATATTAAAAGGACAATATAGATCTAGAGATGATCAAGATTGGATTTTTTCTGCTAAAGAAAGGAAAATAATAAATGTTCTTAATGCTTCATCAGGGCAACAAGAATCGTTACCTTTTTTACTCGTTTTAATCGTATTTTCTAGATTTATGGAAAATGATTTCTTTTTTATTGAAGAACCGGAAGCTCATTTATTTACAGATTCCCAAAGTCAAATCGTATCGCTTTTATCTGAATTATATAAGGAGGACACTCGATTCTTTATTACAACACATAGTCCATATATATTAACTACATTAAATAATATGATTTATGCTAATGATGTTGTTGGTAGTGATGCTGATAAGTTAGCTAAATTTAAAAAAATTAATGGCGGGGGAGAACCTATTAAGTTTGAAGATGTATCTGCATATACTATAAAAAATGGTATTTTGGAGTCTATTCTTGATACAAAATATAGAATGATCAATAGCGCACATCTTGACGGAGTTTCTGATCGAATTGAAGAAGTTATGGATAATCTTATGGAGATGGATTGAGATGGATATTAAAAGCTTAGGTGAACCATGCTCGGATTCTAAAATCAATATGCATGAGAATAAAACGTGCGTAAATATAGAAAATTCATCTCGATTTACATATTACAAAATTCATGTTGATTGTAAGGATGCAGATCCTACAAAGCGGAAATGTGATTATATTGTATTTAAAAATGCGTCAGAAAAAGATGAGCATCAACTGGCATTATATGTTGAACTTAAAGGCGGAGGGGTAGCACGAGCTTCATCTCAAATACAGCAAACACTAAGAGATACAGAAAAGGATTTTAAGGACTATTTGAAGAAATGCTTCGTTATTTCTACTGGAGTACCAAAAATGAGAGGGGAATTACAGAGGATAAAAAAAGAATTTAAACAGAAAACTAATCTGATTTTGCATGTAGAACGTTCACCTGCTTCTCTCAAGGAAAATATATTATTCCGATAAATTTATGTGTTGTAACATTGTTTGCTGGACAGCGTTTTTTTTGTTTACTCCTAACACTTCCCTTTTCCTATACCGAATAGACCGGCTCTTTGGAGACGGTTTATCGGTCAATCCATACTGATGCACGCGGGCGATTTTAGCCGTTCGGCCTGTGTACCCGATGGTGACGATGTCGTCTTTGGCTTGCACCTTCATCCATTTCGCTTGTTTAAGCTTGGTAAACATTTTGCGTTTGATGCGGCCTTTGCGCGGGGCAAAAGGTGTGCCGTCGGGGTTTTGCTGGTTGCTAATGCGGCTTTGCTGCTGTTTGCGAATTTGCTGGCCAATTTGGCGCAGTTTGTTGCGCCGTTCGGCGGGGGCGAGTTTGTTTAAAATCGGCGCGGTCCAGTCTTCAAGGGCGGTGAGGTTATTCGTCATTATCATTCCAGGTGGTGATGGGTTGGCCCGTTGGGTCAATTAAGGTGAGCGCAGTGTCGCTGGGCAGTTCTTCTTCAAGCTGCGGCTCGGCGAGGTGTTCAACCTGCAAGCCCTGGTCGGTTTCAATCACACTCACGGATTCGGTGAGCGGCAGGTGCAAGATAAAATCGACATGCACGTTGTCGTTAATTTCTGCCTCAAACTCAATGGCTTCAAGCTTATCACTGTTAGTCATGAGCTCGCTTTGGTTGGTGCGTACCCAGTCAAACAGGGCGATGGTAAAGGCGTCTAAGTGGCTGGCAAAGTCGGTAATTATCAGCGTTGCGGTGTAGCGGTATTCAAACGAGCGGCTGTAATGGGCGGTGGCGCACAGGTGGCCGTTTTCGATAAACAGCAGCAGTTTGTCGGGGTTTTGTTTAAGCTCCGGCAGGCGGCTTAAAAGGTGCGCGCGCAGGTCAGTGAGTTTTTGCATTGGTTTCCTGTTGCGATTGAATCACCGCATCCACTTTGGCAGCACATTGGCTGAGCTCCCCTTGGCTTGTGAGGTAGGCTTGCAGCAGTTCGCCATTGGTGGTGATGGTTACGCTGCTTTTAGAACACGCGCTGATGCTGGGCGCATGATGCACCACCACAACCGGTGCCGGGCAGATGGGCTGCTCACTGGAGCAACTGCACAGCGCCAGCAGGCAAAGGCTGGCTAGCCCATTGGTTAAGCGTGCTGTCATGATTGATGGCCTTGGTGAGTTGGGTTTGTTTGGCTTGGGCGGTTTGTTGCAAGTGGGCCAGTTGGGTGCTGAGCGCACTTTGTGCCTGGCGCTGCTCGGCCAGTTCGCCATTTAAGGTGCTAATAACCTGCTGCGCCTGATTGTAATTGGCATTTAAGGTTTCGGCGCGCTGCTGGTAATGGTCGGCTTTGCTCTTGGCCACGCTAATGCGCCACTGTTGAAGCGAGAGTGCCACGGCGGCCAAGAGCAGGCCGCCAATGAGGTATTTATTCATCCGCTCACCCGTGTGAGGTAGTGGGTGTAAGCGCGCGCCAGTTTGGCATCGTAGGCGTTGCGCTGGTAGTTGGGGCCGTTATAACCGCTGGCAAAGTCGGCCCAATGTTGGCTGCGCAGGGCGCTTAGCAGTGGGTGGCTGGCCTTAATAAAACGGGTAAAGGCGATAAACTGGGCGCTTTCGCTGGCTTGCATTTGGTTTTGCCAATCTTTGGCGCTGGCATAACCAAGCCGTTGCCAGTGCATGCCCATAATTTGAAACAAGCCCCAGCTGGCCGCTTCAATGGCGCAGTCTTCATCAATGGCTTTGGCATCGTTCAGGCGTTGCCATTCTGCCGCACCGCCTTCGTAACCACCGGCACTGGCGTTCACCAGATTGGGGTGCGCTTTGGCAATGGCATCAATTTGTTGTTGGCGCAGCCCTTTGGCTTGTAAGCGCCGATACATGATGTGCCGCTCAAATAAGATCACCGGGCGAAACTGCTCATCAAAACCGCAGCCGCGTGATTCGACCTCGTTCACGGCGAGTATTGCCGCCAGTGGGACATCGAGCTGGCGCGCGCCTTGTTTTAACATCGGCATTTTTAGGTATTTGTCGGTGGGTTTGCCGCTTAAGGCGGCCAGTGTTTTCGCGCCTGCGCAGCCATCGGGCACCAGCTGCGTGCTTTTTTGAAAGGCCTGCACAGCTTTTTCGGTGGCGGGGCCATAATCGCCATCAGCTTCAATGGCGTAGCCGGCTTTTTTAAGCAATTGCTGCAGATGGCGCACATTGGCGCCGCGATCGCCTTGTTTCATTTAATCACTCCCTAGTTTGTTTTTGATAAAGCTCAGTGCCAGCGTGCGGCAGGTTTCGATGCCAAATAACCCAACTAATGAGGCGACACCGCCAGCGGCGGCTGCCGAGAGGCCAACACTGGTTAAACCGTAGGAGCTGGCAATGCCTAACAAACCGCACAGCGGCGCTTCAAAGGCGTACTGGCGCAGCTTGCCGCCGTTGTAGCCAATGCGCATAAAGGCAATTAAAAACGCCAGCCCGCCAGCGTAAAGCGAGGGCCAGTTGTCGTGCACAAACGTGGCAAGCCACGCCCATTTGTCGGGGTTGTCAGGCATATTCATCTGGTGATTTATTCCCATAGTTGTACCTGTGCGGTGGTGGGCTGCGAGACCCGCTCGGGCAAGGTCAGGTTGAGTCCGGCGGGCAGTGTGGGGCCGTAATCTGCCAAGCCGGGGTTAGCGTTTAAAACTGCTTCGGTGACGGCGGTGGTGCGGCCATAGTAGCGCCAGCACAGGCTATCGACGCTGTCACCTTGTTGGGTGCGAATGGTGGTCATAGTAAATCCACCGTTGAGCGAGATTGGCCGAGCAGATCGCGAATCGCCCAGCGGGCATCGCGGCGGTATTCGTCAATGCTGTAGCTGAGCAGTTCGGCGGTGTCGAGGCCATCGCCGCTTGAGTCGTAACTGCGGTAGTGCTCGGTAAGCTCGGCGGCGGCGGTGCTAAACACGGCGCGCTGATACAGCCACACAGGGCGCGAGGTGCCGCCAATGTTGACATCTGGCACGGCGTTTAAGTTGCTGTAGCCGTTGCTTTGCTGCTCGAGCGCGTAGCTTTTGAGCTCCATATTCACGCTGAACATGGCACCCATGGTGGCTTGTTCCAGGCGCGCATCGCTAATGGCGCTATCTAAGCGCATGGTGTCGCGCACGCGGTTGGTGTTGATGTCTGGAAAAAAGCCATCGTTGGTGATGGTGATGCCAGTTGGCGGAATGTCACCGTTGGCTATTAGAGTCATGGACTCTCCTTAACGCAAGTTCGGCGGTGACCAAGTGGGCGCGATTGGTTGGCCGTTGGCGCGCCAGTCGGGCCACTTGGGCCGCCGGGGTGCGTGGGTCGCTCGGGTTAGTCGGCCGTGCGTTTAAGTAAACGCTCGACACGTTCTAAATCCTTTTTGCCGCCGCAGCGGTTGTGTAAATCAATGGCTGCTTTTAGCTCGCTTTGGGCGTGCTCAAGCTGGGTGTTGTCGGGGTTTTGTTCATCGGTTGTGGCCTCGAATAGCCATTGTTTGCCGAGTGCTAAATGCACTTTGGCACGCACTTCATCGGGCATATCGTGGCCGTTGGTTAGCGTTTGGGTTTGCTCAAGCAGTGCGCGCTCAAATGGCTCGTTTTGTTTGAGCTTGGCAAGGGCGGCATCGCTGAGCTCTTCGGCAATCACACAGGCGCTGGTACGGGCGAAGCGGTCTGGCATTTTGAGGTTAAATTTGAGCACATATGCCCCAATTTGCAGGGCTCTGGCGTAGTTGGCGGCATCCATCTGCCAGAGCATGATGGTGGTGACGATGTCATCTTGCGCGCCAGTGCCGCTTTGCAGCACACCGTCAATATAAGGGGTGTAAGCGGGCAGCAGTTTGGTTTTGAGTTTGGCTTTGCCCTGGCTTGATTGAATTTGTTTTAAGCGCAGTTGATCTTGTTTGAGCTGCATCAGTTGCAGCTCGTATGCGGTGGCCCCGGCCATCTGCGGGGCGTTGGTGTTGGCAGCTTTAGCGGCTTGTTGTCGCCGTTGATGGCGCTGTGCCAGTGAGAGCATGGTTAGGCATCCTGTTCTGCGTCGGTGGTGGTTTCGCCGTTGTCGTCGATTTGGTCGGTGCGCTGAATGTTTTCAACCACGGCGCCGAGGCCAAAGTCTTCAATCACGTAGGCATCGTTGGATGATTCGTAAGTGGCGATGCGGTCCCACTCTGGCTCTTCACGAATGAGGCGGCGGCGTGCGCCTTCTTGCCAGTAGATGGAGAGGTTTTTAAGGCTGGTGACCATCACCACACCATCTGGGAAGTGGGGCACATCCACATAAGGCAGGCCGCCAATGTGGGTGCGGGTGATGATTTCATCGGCGGCAAGTTCTTCGCGGTTACTGGCCGCGCCGCGCTCAATGGCTGCGAGCATTTTGCTGTGGATGAGGTTGCGGTCGATGATCGCAACGAGATCCGGTGATTTGCGATACCACGGGTCGAGCATTTGAATGGCATCGTAAACCAGCGCGTCGAGATTGGCGTAATCGCCACCATCGCCCAGCAAGATGGAGCCTTCTTTTTTGTCGCCACTATCAAGAACGCGATCGGTGGCTTTGTTGCGATATTTTTGCAACCAACCGATGTTGACGTCTTCAAGCAGTGGGTATTGGTCGCGGTCGGTATCGGCGGCCGCTTGGGTGCCGTGCCAGCCAACCATGATGCGGTCTAACGCCTGTCGCTGAATAATGGCGTTGGATAGGCGCGCTTGAAAGTCGGGGAATTTGGCCCAGGCATCGAGCAGCGCGTAGGTGACGTGGGTGTCGTAGTCAGTTTTTTTACAGGTGTAGTCATCGCTCGACAGAGCGGCAACATCGCGGGTGTTTCTGCGGGTTTTGGTGGTGTCGGTGCGGCTGGCAATGGTGCTGCCAACACCGAGCATCACCGATTCGCCGGATTGTTCGGTCACGCCAAGCATGTTGATGCGCCCTAAAAAGGCGGATGACTCTTGCATGGCGGTTTCGAGCCGTTGCTGAATGGTTGGCTCGACGTTGAATTTTTCGCTCGCGCTGCTGATCTGGTTGAGCTTGGCCTGCTGCGCGAGGTATTGGTTGAACTTATTGCGAGTGTCGGTGCGCATGAGTGCTCCTTTTAAAATTGGGCCAGCTGTTGGTTGCCACCTGTGATGGCGGGCCGTTCTGGATGGTTGGGCGTTTGCTCAAGTTCGGTTTTTAGGGCGTTAAAGTCGCGCTCAAGTTGCTGATGGGCCGCTTTAAGCTCGGTTAATGCCTGGGTGTGTTGCTCGCTCTGTTGGTATTGGCCCTGGGCGAACTCGACTAACTCACTAATGGCGGTGGCCAGTTCGTCGTCGTGGTGGCCTTGTTGCTGTTGGCGGTTAAACAGCGCTTTGAGTTTGTCGGTAAGGTGGGTGAACTTGCCGCCTTCGTCTTCAAACTCTTCAAATTCAAGCTCGGTTTCGGCTGCTTCACTAAACAGGGCATCGGGCGCTGATTTGCGATCTTTAAGCGGGCTGGCTTGTGGGTTTTGCTGGGCAAATGCGAGCATCTCGGTGCCAAGGCTTGCTGGTGAATCGGTCACTGCAAGGCCAGTTAAGTAGGCGCTGGCGGTTTTGGCAAAGTTCGGCTGCACTTCCATGCTGGTGTAAATTTTTTGTCGCCCTTTGACCATGTTAATGAGATCGCCCGTGGGTTCGATTTGGGCGAACAGGGCGAGCTTTTCTTCGCCATTGATGGTGACGGTGTCAGCTTTAACGGCACTGACATCACCATATGCACGAAAGGGTGACTCCGGCAAAATGCCGCGAATATGTTCAAGCCAAACGCGAGCGCCGTAGGTTTGTGGGTTGTAGCTTTGCGCCATTTGGGTGATCCAGTCGCGCTCGATTGTGCGGCCATCGGTAGTGGCGCCTTCAACCGCAACGCGAAACCATTTTGAGCGGGTTTTCTTCATGGTGTGTCTCAGTTTGCTGACAGTTGTGCTCATGGTCGAAACTGCAGCCATTTGCGGCAACGAGGGGCTGTTGTAGCCCATCGGCATACACTGGGCAGCCGTAGGGGCAAGGTGGGACTCTGGCCAATATGGGCGCATGAATGAAACGCCATTAATGCAAGACCATCGCCGCGCGGCTCGCTTTTTGTATTGGCAGGGCTGGCCGCTGGCTCAGATAGCAGATTACTTAGCCGAGAATGCCAAGACGGTGCGCTCGTGGAAAAGCCGCGACCAATGGGATAACGCCGATGCAGCTGAGCGCGTAGGTGGGGCGCTGGAAGTGCGCTTAATGCAGCTGATTTTAAAAGATGCCAAAACTGGCGGTGATTACAAAGAGATTGACCTTCTGCACCGCCAGTTAGAGCGCCAAGCTCGTATTAGCCGGTATCAACACGGTGGCAATGAGGCCGATTTAAACCCCAAAGTCGCCAACCGCAATGCCAAAGCCAAAGAGCCGGCTAAACGCAATAGTTTTACTGAGGATGAGATTGAGCAGCTGCAGGCGGCATTTTTAGAGCAATGTTTTGATTACCAAAAAGATTGGTATCGTGCGGGCAACCAGCGAACGCGGATGATTTTAAAGAGTCGCCAAATTGGCGCGACCTTTTATTTTGCCCGTGAGGCGCTGATGGATGCGCTGATAACGGGGCGCAATCAGATTTTTCTATCCGCTTCGAAGGCGCAAGCCCATCAGTTTAAAAGTTATATGCAGGCGTTTGTGAATGAGGTGACGGGCAAGCCGCTCACCGGTGATCCGATTGTGCTGGGCCATAACAATGCAGAACTGCATTTTTTAGGCACGAACTTTCGCACGGCTCAAGGGCGCAGCGGCAATTTTTATTTTGATGAGTTTTTCTGGACGCAGAGTTTTGAAGAGCTCAATAAGGTGGCCTCGGGTATGGCGCTGCATAAGAAGTGGCGCAAAACGTATTTTTCAACCCCATCGAGCATGGCGCATCCGGCCTATAAGTGGTGGACAGGCGAGCGGGTGAACCGTGGGCGGCCTAAAGCGCAGCAAATTCAGTTGGATGTGGCGCATCAAGCGTTGGCGCAAGGGCGGTTGTGTGAGGATAAGATCTGGCGGCAGATTGTCACCATTTTAGATGCGCAGCAGCGTGGGTGTGACCTGTTTGATATCGATGAGCTGCGCTTTGAGTACAACGCGGAGCAGTTCGCCAACTTGCTGATGTGTGAGTTTGTGGATGATGGCGCGAGCATCTTCCCGCTGGCGATGTTGCAGCCGTGCATGGTGGATTCTTGGGAGCAGTGGACGGATTACAAACCGTTTGCGCTGCGGCCATTGGCCGATCGCCCTGTTTGGGTGGGGTATGACCCGGCTGAAAGTGGCGACTCGGCAGGCATGGTAGTGGTGGCACCGCCGCAAGTGGCAGGCGGTAAGTTTCGGGTGATTGAGCGGGTGCAGTTTAAAGGGATGGATTTTGCCGCTCAGGCGCGCGCCATTGAGCAAGTTACCCAGCGCTATTTTGTCACTTATATTGGCTTGGATGGCACAGGTATGGGCGCTGGTGTGGCGCAGTTGGTGAAGCAGTTTTTCCCCGCACTCACCACGTTTAGTTACAGCCCGCAGGTGAAAACCGCCTTGGTGCTCAAAGCCTATGATGTGATTAAAAATGCGCGGCTGGAATACGATGCGGGTTGGACGGATTTATCACAAAGTTTAATGGCCATTCGCAAAACGGTGACGGCTTCGGGCCGCCAATTTACCTACACCGCCGGGCGCAGTGATGAAACCGGCCACGCCGATTTAGCCTGGGGCTTGTTTCATGCCCTGCAAAATGAGCCGCTGGAAGGGCGAACCGAAACCAATAGCGGCTTTATGGAGATGTTCTAATGAGCGATAGCGTTGAGATGTTTACCTTTGGGGACCCAGAGCCGGTGCTGTCGCATCGGGATTTGCTGGATTATATGGAATGCTGGCAGAACGGCAAATGGTACGAGCCACCGCTGTCGCTGGGCGGGCTGGCAAAATGCACGCGCGCCAGTGTGTATTTGCAAAGTGGCCTGAACTTTAAGCGCAATATGTTAAGCCGCGCATTTGTGCCGCATAAACTCTTAAGCCGCGTTGCGTTTGAGCAGTTCGCCATGGATTGGTTGTGCTTTGGCAATGCCTATTTGGAGCGGCGTACCAATCGCTTAGATAGAACCATTGAGTTAAAACCGATGCTGGCGCGTTACATGCGGGTTGGCATAGAGAAGGATGTGTATTATCAGGTGGAATCGTTTCATCAGGCGCATAAGTTTGCCAAAGGCAGCGTTTGCCAGATACGTGAGGCCGATGTGAATCAGGAGATCTACGGTTTGCCCGAGTGGTTAAGTGCGATTCAATCGGCATTGCTTAATGAGGCGGCAACGTTGTTTCGCCGTAAGTATTACCAGAACGGCAGCCATGCCGGCTTTATTTTGTATATGACCGATGCGGCGCAAAATGAGCAAGACATTGCCAACCTGCGCGAGAAGATGAAGCAGAACAAAGGCCCGGGTAATTTTCGAAATGTGTTTATGTACGCACCGAACGGCAAAAAGGACGGGATTCAGTTGATCCCCATTAGTGAAGTGGCCACCAAAGATGACTTTGCCAGCATTAAAAACATCAGCCGCGACGACCTACTGGCTGCACTGCGCATCCCACCACAATTGATGGGCATCATCCCACAAAACGCCGCCGGCTTTGGCTCGCTGCAAGAAGCCGCACAAGTCTGGGCCGACAACGAACTCGCCCCACTGCAAGCCCGTTTAAGTGTGGTTAACGAGTGGGTGGGGGAAGAAGTTGTTAGGTGGGGTTAGTCATCCGGTTCAACATCGAAGAACTCTTTAATTCGGCGACGGTTGAAGTCACTTTCGCTGGCAATCTGTTTTAAGGCTGCAATCGTGTTTTCTTCGATTTTCTGATAGAGTAATATATTAGGAATAGAGTCTTTGTTTTTAAAACTCCTATATTTTAATAGCCCTTTTGATATTTTTCTATTCACGTTGTTCTGTTCATTTTTAATCCAACCAATAAGAATATCGGTACTTACTGTAGATAAATCTTTTAGTTCCCAATCATCAGCCATATTTTGTTCTAAGTTGGAAATTGCTATATAGATGTTAAACTTATATTTATTGTTTAAATAATGTTGAAATAGCCTACGGATATCTTTATTTTTTATCCTCATGTTGAAAAAAGCTTTGTCGGATTCTGACATCTTTAATTGGGGGTGTTCTTCTTTGTATTTTTCTATATAAAAAATTTTATTTATTGATATTCCTGTTTGATTTATTAGATCAAACAAAGAAGAAAGGTATAATATATTTATATTCTTAATGTTTGTGTCTAATAATTTTTTTATTTCTGTGTGAAAATAATGTTCATTACAATTAAAGTCGTCATAGTATTTTTTTTGTAGAGAAACTATTAGAAAATTGATATTTTTAATTAGTTCTGCATTTGCATTATCAACAATAGCATTATAAGTTTTTTTGTATTCAAAAAAACCATTTTTAAGATAAAAGTCTATATGTTCATCAAAAGGAGAATATTGAAGATTTAGATTGTTTAATATTTCATCTGCCCAGCTTTCATCTTGACTTTTTTCTCTTGGTTCTTCCCCTATTAACGTTAAATCAAAAGGCCCATTTTTGTATTTTTCCTTTAAAAAAGTATATTTTGACTTTTCTGTACATATATATTCCATCCAAAAAAGAAAGGTTATCTGGGGTAAAATAAACTTTGTTAAATTGCTCTCTGGAATGTTTTTTTCTATATTCTTAAATTCGTCATAACAATTTTTTATATTTTTAAATAACCTAATATTGTTGCAATCTAGTATTTTTAATATTTTCTCTATTTCTAAAATGTTATCATATTCTTGGTTAAATATAATAATTAAATTATCAGCGATTGTTGGTGAATACTTTAATTCATGGTCAATTATTTTCTCACGGTATGCTTTTAAATCTTTTTTGTCATTATCATCAAAAGTATCTTCGTTAAAAATAAGTATGATTTTACACTGTTTCTTAGTTCGAAGTTCATCGATTAACCCTAAAATTTCTTTTAATGATAAATTGCCTTTCCTTTCAATATCATCAATACAGATTAAGTAGTTGTTAACTAGACTATACTCTATTTTTTGTTTGACATAATCAGAACCATCAATAAAAGGAATTTTTATAGAAATAGAGCGGAAAGTGTTTGGTAACCACTTGAAAAATTTATTTTTGGAAGAAACATTCTTTATCCTTTTTAAGGCATTATTTAGCCTATCGATACTTTTTTCATCTTCTTGGATATTTTCTTTTTTAAGATAAATGTTTTCATAAAAAATATCAGATTTAAGCTGTTCAAGAGTGTTTTTACCAAAGAGAGAAATGTAGCTATATGCTTTAAATTTTAATTTATTGTTTTCAATTTTATCGTTGATGAAATGTTCCCAAAAATAGGTTTTGCCTATTCCCCAATCACCTTTGAGAGCGAGGACTTGAATCTCACTTTTTGGGTCTAAAAATTTGTCGAGTGTTTTGTCTAATTCATCCATGGAGCCTTCCCGTGTAATGCTGCTATATCAGATGGATAGCAGCATTACTTTAGCAAAAGCACAATAAACTGACTAGCGAATGGAGCTAGTTCCATCCACATGTTGAATAACATTACTCACTTGGTCATTCATCAATTCCAGAAAGCGGGAGAGGTGTTCGGGGTTCACCTGCAGAACGTCACCTTTGGCGGTGCCATCATCCAGCATAAAGCGCATCAACTGCAGAGTGCCTTGAAGTTCTTGCAATGTGTTGAGATCTGAATCAGAAATAGCGTATGAATTAGACATAATGTCATCCTGTTTGATTTTAGTGTGTAGCAGCAACTCCAGTTAGTAGCTGGAGAGCCGGGTCTCAACTAGAGCTCAAACAGATGCTCCGGGCCTATTCCCCTTGCGGGTGTTGTATTAACGCCTCTCAACCCGGCCATAAAATAGGCATGGGTGCACACTGCAATAAATCGCAGGCACAAAAAAACCGCAAAGGCTTACGGGTGCGGATAACCGCTGTTTGATTTCTAGTATCAAAGATCATAGCCCGCCCACCAGGGGCGGTCAAGTGCAGGATGCCGGGTTTCAACTAGAGCTCATACAGGAGGCTCCGGGCTTATTCCCCTCAAGGGTGTTGTATTAGACCTCTCAACCCGGCTATAGATAGTGTCCACTATTATTAGCGCTAGCAGTGTTTTTTAAAGTTCTTTGCGTGTTGAAAATCCTTCCCTGGCTTTTTAGGTGAGTAATTACATTGATTAATGAAGTCATTTTGAGGGATGACATACATGTTTGGATCATTTAATAGTTTGAAATATAATTTATTCGGAGCACTTAAAATAACATGTACGCCATGAAAAGTTTGATTATTTCGGCATACTGAATTATTGGAACTTAGATCGTCTTGTCTAGTGCAAGGGTTTTTAAAATTATCTCTTAAAACATCATATTTTTCATCATAAACTAATTCGATGCTAGCATAATAATCACCTTGACGGAAAAATCGCATGATTTTATTTACAAATATATTATTTTTCTGCGTCAAAATAAAATAAATTAATAAAACAAAAATAAGAGCATATTCAAATCTTAATTTATATTTATTGTTTATTTTTATGAATTTCTCTGAAGGTAAGTATACAAATGATAGTATGATGGAATATGCTATATTGAATATGGAAGTTATCCAGATGGAATCAACATTATTTTTTGGATATAACGTTATCCAAAAAATATAAAAACAAAATTGAAAAATAAAAATGAAGAACAATATAAATAAATATGTACATATTCCACTTAAAGTTTTTATGTTGAATTTACATACTATGTTTTTATCTTTATATATGAGTAGGCATAAAGATATTATACTAACAACAAATATTATAGTCCAAGTGGTAAATGTATTTTTTAATCCAATCTCGTAATGGTTTAATAAAAGAGAAGTTACTATAGAAAAGCAATAGATGGCTATTATTGTTCTATAAAATATTTTTATGTTCTTAGATGCATTTTGGATATCTTCGCTAAGATTGATAGTTAAAGGTGCATATATAAGGAAAAAATACAGAAATCCTGTAATTATTATGGCAGATGCTGCAATTAACATGAGGTATTTATAATCGGATATTATAAAGGGTAATTCATGCAGTAGACCATATTCATTTAGATAGGAATAAATAATGATAAAACCTAAAAATATAGTGAATGTTGATCCAACTAGTAAAGATTTTGTTTTTTGAAAATATTTTATTGTTTCTGTAACTTCCGTTTTTGGTTGTTCTACTTTAGATTTTTCTTCTGCCATTAATCTATATTTCCTTCAAAAATCCAACACCGAACCACTTTCCCATTGATTTGGCTGATGACTGCTTTATTTTTTGCCAAGAATTTGGGAGAGTCACACTGTCGGAGTACTTTACGGAGTGTGTCAACACTAGCTACGACACAGTTATTATTAATAAACTCTTTTTGAACTTGGTGTAAATCGAGGGCGATTAAGTTATGGATAGGGCTGTGATCTAATCGAACTCCTGAACGTTCTAGCCCAGCGAGATTAGCCCAGAATAGTTGCGCTTCTAATGGAGCACTTTCCGGAGCAATATCATCATCGGGAAGAAAAGGGTTTTCTTCATCTAAAATTGCTGAAACTTGAAGAACTCGGTCACGTAAACGCTTTCGATTAAACTTCGATTGTATTTTTTCCAATTTATAGAGCAAGTTGGCTTCAAGCATCACATAGTGTGCATAATCTTTTGGGGGCAGGTTATTGGGAATCTTAAGCGGTTGTCCTTCTCTGTGATGTTTAGTCGTCCAGTATTGCCAAAGTGCTTCGTCGCACTGCTCTTGGTAATGCTCCACTTTAGCTTTGAGTTCGGGTTTCACTTTATTCGGATTAATAGTGTAAAGCCAGCCTGGTAATTTACGCAAAGGTAGGCAGACCATCTCATATCTTTTCCCATCTGAACCTTGTGCTTTAAGTGATTTAACAACATTAGCAAATCGGGTATCTATTTTTTCTTTTTGCGGAGACCAGCTGAGGCCGAGGTTTTCTGCAAGTGGGCGAATAGGAACGTAGGGAATATCGTTTTGCTCAATCAAGATTAAGTTATCAGAGTCAAAGTCCACGTGATATATATTTGTGTCGCCTATCATACCTGCTTCATTTATTCGCTTGATAAATTCAGTCGTACTGGAAAGCAGTACAACTGAATTTGCCACTCTTATTGAACGTTCTTTTAGACTGCGGCTATTTTATAAACCAATCAATAGCCCTGTCAATTTCACCCCGGCGCGCGCAGTCGACTCCCCGCCACGCCTGCGCGCTTTTTGTATCAAAAATGCTGCAGTGCTGCATATGCGTTGAGACCAGACAGGGCAGGCGCTTAGCCGCGATTTTGCGTGCTGCAAATGGATGCGGAATGCTGCAGTGTCGGCCTGTTTTTACGGGGTAATCAATTGCACTTGGAAAAGTTATCGCACTATTGATAAATCAATCGGATTTAGGGAATTTTTATGAGATGGCCACCGGAAAAAGGTGAGAAGGTGAGGAAACCCCTATATTACGGGTTAACTATTTGATTTATATGAATTACACAAAGGTGAGAATACGGTTAGAAAAGGTGATGTTAAAAGGTGAGGAATTTTAAAAATGTTCTAACTATATGATTTTATTTAAATTGTTCATTACCCTTAAATAGGGTGATCTCACCTTACCAAAAGGTGATGACATCACCGTTTTAGCACCGATTTCTCACCTTTTGCACACTATATTAACTATATGATTTATATATAAATATAGTATTATTTTAAACTTCCTCACCAACATCACCTTTTTCCGGTGGCCGAACAATAATTTTTACCTTATCTATTTATATAAGTATCAATATCTATATTTCTCTCACTCAAGAACAATTCTACATCCGTTCTGTTTGCGCTCTGTCAGCACTGTGCATAGGCTTGATGCGAACCGAAAGTTTTCATTCCAGTAAGATGATGAAATAAACGTTTTACACCATTTTTACACCAAAAATCACTTAACTTGTTGAAAAATATATGTTGTTAAAATCCGGCCCCGGGCACCACTCCTTCTTCTTGATTCTTAAAGCTTTTCTAGCTGAACATTCCATTAGAACTTTCTAAATTACGTTTTAAAACGTCGTTTTCAGAATATTTTTCAGAATATAATTCATTTTTTTATGTCTCCATCGACAGCTCGAACGTGCTTAATTTTGCGATCATAGCGCGCTGTTTGGCGGATATCTTTGTGGCCTGAAATCATCTGTTTTTCTTCTAAAGTGCCATTTAAGTCAGAGATCCCTTTTGCTTTTAAGTCATGAAATGTGAAATCCATCGGTAAGCCTGTTTTTTCACGAACTTTACTGCGTGTTTTTCGCCACCGGCTACTAAATCCATCTCGGGTAAAACGGCTGCCATCGGCTTGGCAAACTACGAATGTTGAAACAACGCCTGGTTTATCTGTGAGTCGTTTTGATAAAGCAATGGCTTTGCGTAGGCGAGGGGACCACTCTTTGATTTGTTCAACGCCGGTTTTCCCTTGAGCGATATAAATTCCCTCATCTAAGATTTGGCTCGTTCGCATTGCTAAGATGTCGCCCTGGCGCGCACAACATAAATATGCCAGTTCCATCGCCACTTGAATGACTGGGGCTGCGGATTTATACAGTGCGTCATATTCCATATCGGTGATATAACGTTTACGACCTTTTTCTTTAAATTTGCGAACGCCTTTGCATGGATTGCTTTTGCAGAACCCGCGTTCGTAGCCAAAGCGAAAGCAGCGCGAGAAGAAAGCATGCTCACGGTTCGCTTGAGTGCGTGATTGTAAGCCTCGTTTATCCATATACAGGCGCACATGTTCGGGCTTAACTTTATTAACATTCATTTTGCCAAAGACAGGTAACACTTTTTTGGCGTACTTACGGTAATCTTTTCGCGTCTCGTTCGCGAGTTCTTGAAAGTCAGCGCTTTTGAAGAAACAGTTCACTAAATGTTGGACAGTCTCAATGTCTTCTATTTCTTTTACTTTCTTCTCAAAGGCTAGCCATATATCAGGAATTGAAGCCTCTAAAGAGCACAGGCGGATTGTTCCGCCTGCTGCTGGTTTCCATTCATAGGCACTGCGGCCTCGATAAACCCGTTTAGGTAACGCATAATCCTGCGGGTTGGTTCTTTTCCTTGCCATCTCTACATCGCATCCATCGCACTAAAATCTGGTACATCTTCGCTTTGTGTCATCGTTCTAGGGTGATTGACGTGATACCAGGTCAATTTGGGTTTCCCATAGCGATCGATAATATGATAGATGCCATTGCGAGCTAAAACCTCGATTTGCAGGTTTGCTCGACTCGCGCCCGTGAGCTGCGTTAACTCATGCTCCGTGAGTATGGTCATGTCAGCTGTGTCGTTCATGCGGCCTCCTGATTCTGTCCGTGTTTAATTCCAATCCTTGCCAGATAAAATACTGCAATGGTGATTAAGGTGATCGTCATGTCGGCTCTCCTATAACATGCCAAAAGAGTGTTCTAGAAACTCTTGTTTTTTCGACTCGCTATATTCGGAGCGGACAAGTTCTCTGGATACGCCATAGCCATTGCACAAGTTCTCATCTTTGATAAAGGTGAGGGAGACGCGCCATTTAGTTTGTTGAATGGTCAATATGCCGCCTCGAACGCGCTCTCGTTGTGTTTGATGTTCTAACATGTCGATTCCTTATCTCGATAGGCCTCATCTGTTGGGCGGGTGAGGTCGTGGATGCGAACTCGGTGCAGGGTGTGCCAGCATTTGGCGCTTCCATGAAATAAGCCGCCGGGAGCGTCTTTACAGCAGCCCTCTGGCAGTTGATGGCCGCAGGTGGGCATTTGCACAGCTTTTCTCGAATGGCTGGCAGCTCGTCGTATACGCGGTGGATCAACGCTTCTATGGTATCTTGCGTGTTGTCGTAGTTGTGTTCGACGCCTTCTGGATAACTAAAGAAGGTGCGAATCACTTCTAACCGCTCAATATCGACAGGGTAGAGCTTTAAACGAAGCTCTGTGACACCTAACGCTTTTTGGCGTTGCCGATGGGCCTGCTGGCGTTTGCGGGCCTGTTCCTTTTGGTTTGCTTTGAATCGCCACTGATTTCCTAGACACCTTTTAGTTAGATAAACTAGCTAAAAAAAGAGGTGTCCATGAGCCATAAAC